>CAYZNO010000044.1:0-6007 GCA_964479685.1 uncultured Gammaproteobacteria bacterium | reverse complement strand
TCTTCCTTGCTTGTTGCCTGATCAAGAAAATCAGCCTCTTCTTTAGTTATATAACCATTTTGAATGGCTTCTTCGAGCGCGCCCTGGTCCTGGGTTATCTGTTCTAATTTTCCGGTTTTTCTTAAAATATAAATGCGACTATCTCCGGTGTGGCCGTAAACTAAATCGGCTCCGCTACCCGGCCGTTCAATCATTTTTGCAATTGTAGCGGTCGTCCCGGTTGGAGTTATTCCTTTTTCGGCAATAAATTTCTGAATTTCTTCCTGGGATTTTTCTTGATAAGCAGCTCGGGCGAAAGGATCGTCTATATACTCAAAAAAAGTTTCATTACCAAATCTCGTGACTTCACGTTGGGCTTTTTCTAGAGCATGTCTAATAGCGTCTTGCCATTCCGGCAAACTAGCGCTTTCGCTGATTTTTGATAGTTCTTTAGAAACAGTCTCCGCGGCTAACTTGCTGGCTTTTTCTCCAGCCATACCACCACCCATGCCGTCAAATAATCCGGCTAATTCTTTTTTTTGGTCGATAAATGTAGCATCTTCGTTGCGATCCTCGTGATTTTCTGAGGCTGCAGTAGAGAATTCGATAGTTTCCGTCATTTCCTTTACTTCCGGTATAATTTGTCTTTGTAAATCTGGGCTCATTTCAGCGCGCATAATATTTAATTTATTTGAATCTTATTTAGATTATAACACATAAACATATCACACTTAAGCCGAAAAGTCAAGGATATAAATAAAACGGGACCAAAAGCGGTCTCACGCATTCGGTCCCAAGAGCGCTTACGAGGTATTCTTGACCTCGAAGCATTTTTCGATGTTCCCGGCCAGAATCACGACTTTTAGCGTGGTCCAGTCGCTGGGGAAATCCTCCTTGTTTCCAGCGTCGTCACAGAGTTCTACTTCGACGAAGTAGGGTGGTTCCGGTTCGTGCCGGTAGACGTGCCAGTATTTCCCGTAAAGAATGCGTGCGCCGCCGTTCACGATGATGCGGTAGGTCGGCACTGATTCAAGCCAGCTTAGCGGAAGATCTCCGCTCGAAAGGTTGAGCTGCAGAGCCGTTCTTCCGTTAATTTCCGCAAGATTGACCGAATCGATCCGCTCCAGAATCTCCCGGTTGAACCGACCGTCTTCGAAAAGACGGTGGACCTTTTTGTCGTCCTCCATCGGGACACTCCTTTCCGGAACTTTCTATTTTTACATATTAATTTAGATTTGTCAAGGGTTGAAAAGTGTAATGATTTTTGTTAAAATAGTTTTATTGACAAGTGAGCGAGAGAAATGAAAATTTTATTTTCATTTCCGAGCGAACGCAGTCAACATGGGTTGATGCCCTTATGATTAAGAAAAAATATCACATTCTAACTTACGGCTGCCACCCCATACAAAGTTTAAGTTAATTGACGTGTGGGGCGGAGCAGCCGTGTTTAATCTTTTATTAAATTGATTACCGCAAAATACCTTTACTTTGTACGGGGTGGGGATGAAAAATTTATGAAGAAATACCACATAATTACTTACGGCTGTCAAATGAATAAAAGCGACTCAGAGCGGGTGGCGACGGTTTTGGGAAAGATGGGCTATGGGCCGGCCAGCGAAGCGGCTGGGGCCGATTTAATCGTTGTGGTGGCCTGTTCCGTGCGCCAGGCGGCGGTGGATCGGATCTACGGCCAGGCCCGGATTTTTGCCAAAATGAAGAAGACCAAGCCGGGACTTTTTACTATTCTGACCGGCTGTCTTTTGCATTCGGATAAGAAAAAATTTTTGGGAAAATTCGACGCGGTTTTGAACATTAAACAGATTACCAATATTAAGGCTTTCCAGGCCGAGTGCCGCGATTGGAATACCCATTATTTTAAAATAGAACCGAGATATTCAACGAAATATTCAGCCTTTGTTCCGATTATGACCGGCTGTAATAATTTTTGTTCATACTGCGCCGTGCCCTACGTCCGGGGAAGGGAGGTGAGCCGCGACGTTTCAGAAGTCCTCGCCGAAGTGAAAAATCTGGCAAAGGCCGGCTGTTTTGAAATAACTTTTTTGGGCCAGAATGTTAATGCTTATCGGCCGGCCGATATAAAAAATTTTTCTAAAAAAAATCCATGTGCAAATAGATATCCGATATCTATCCAGGATAGATATCGGATATCTAAAAGTTTATTTGCGGCTCTGCTCTGGGAAGTGAACCGCATTCCGGGCATCAAGCGGATTCATTTTACCGCGCCGCATCCGCGCGATATGACCGACGATGTAATTGACGCTCTGGCTTTGCCAAAAATGGTAAATTATCTGCATCTGCCGCTCCAGTCGGGCGATGACAAGATTTTGAAAAAAATGAACCGCAGTTATACGGCCGCAGATTATTTGAAACTCGTGGCCAAAATAAATAAAAAGAAGCCGGGCATTGCGCTCGGCACGGATATCATTGTCGGATTTCCCGGCGAAACAAAAAAAGCTTTTCAAAACACGGTGGAACTTTATAAAAAAGCTAATTTTGACATTGCCTATCTCGCAGTATATTCGCCGCGGCAGGGGACAGCGGCGGCAAAGATGAGAGACGATGTTCCGCGATTGGAGAAAAAGCGGCGCTGGCAGGTGCTCCAGGATTTAATGGAAAAAATTGTCTTAGAGAAAAATCAGCAATATGTCAGAAAAACCGTTTCGGTTTTGGTTGATGAATATAAAAATGGACAATGCATCGGCAATTCCTCGGAAATGAAGCGGGTCAGATTCCCGGGCAAGAAAAATATGGTTGGAAAAATTTTAAATGTCAAAATAAAAAAAGCCTTTGAGTGGATATTGGAAGGAGATATTTTCCCCTCTTAAGGTAAGAGGGGATTAAGGGGAGTTATGAAACATTTTTATAACGACCATTCTACCGAAGAAAAGCGGCGCGGTTTGCGAAAAAATCAAACTGACGCAGAAAGAAAGTTGTGTGGTGTTCTGAGGGGCAAGCAGTTGGGCGGCGTTAAATTTTTTCGCCAATACAGCGCCGGTCCTTACATTTTGGATTTTTATTGTCCGGTTTGCAGATTGGCCGTGGAACTTGATGGCAGCCAGCACGGTGATGATGACCAGAAAATTAGAGATGAGCGTCGTGAGAAATATCTAAAACAAAATGATATTTTTGTTTTGCGATTTTGGAATGACGAGATAACGGATAATTTAGATGGAGTAGTTGATAAAATAGCTGAAGAGATTGAGAGTCGCTCATAACTCCTCCCAACCTCCCCTTACCTTAAGGGGAGGGGAAAGCCTTGAAAATTTCGGTCTAGTTAATAAAAAAAGTGGCCCGTTTGAGGTGGAGCCGTACCTTCTACTTCCTCCATGCGTCGCGAACGTGGCCGATGGCCCTCGCGACGAGACAGATTTTGGCGAGCGTCGCCACGATGATGATGAACGCCCTTTCGGTGAGCGTGAGAGTTGGCACGAGCGCCAGTCCTCCGGCGCCAGCGAGAAAGAGGAGCGCGAGTAAGATCCACGCCATTCCCTTAGCCACGCCACGGATTTTACTCATGGCTTCCTCCTTTACTACGCATCTCCGGAGGCCATAATTTCGAAGATCAGCATGGCGAGGAGGCTTGCGAAGGCACCGCAGCCGCAGAGAGCCGCCAAGAGAAAGTGGTTGGTCCGCAGTGCCCCGATCGCGATCCCGGCGAATACGCACATGACTCCCACTGAGACACGAATGTTGCGACGCGCCGCATCTTCATACTGCAACTCTCGAGAATGCATGGCTTCCTCCCTGCTATGGGTGTTCTCGGTCGCAGTCAGCGGGGATCCCCCAGGAGCCGGGTTCGGGCGGCAAGCCCAGGAATCCGCTGTACCTTGCCTCGTCTTCAAGCGCGCAGATCTCGTCAGCGTGCCGCAAGGCTTCCTCGAAAGCTTCTCGGTCCTGGAAAGATTTTTCGGCGACTGCCCGAAGTATCCTTGCCACGTTGGTCATAACTTCCTCCCTTTTTGCCTTTAAGTTAATATAGAAAGATAAAAATGTCAAAATTAAAACCCCGACTAAAGTCGGGATCCCAGTTACCAAAAATAATTGTAATTTTAGGTCCGACGGCCTCTGGAAAGACGGGTCTGTCTTTGAAATTGGCGAAAAAATTTAGTGGTGAGGTGGTAAACGCGGACAGCAGGCAGATCTACAAGGGAATGGATATTGGCACCGGAAAAATAAAAGCAGATAAACGCAGATATAAACGCGGATTAACGCAGATAACAGCCGGCGGTGTAATGCACCATTTATTGGACATCGTTAGCCCAGATAAAGAATTCACTTTGGCTGATTATAAAAAGAAAGCCGTAGCGGCGATTAAGGATATTCTAAAGCGCGGCAAGTTGCCGTTTTTAGTTGGGGGAACAGGTTTATATATCCAGTCCGTGGTAGACAATTTAGAGATTCCGGCTGTGCCGCCGGATAAAAAATTGCGGGCGCAATTTGAAAAAGAAATTAAAAAACCTGGAGCGCTCGCAAGATGGTATAAAAAATTATTGAAACTTGATCCGGGCGCGGTTGACGTGATTGATAAAAAAAATCCGCGGCGGATAATTCGGGCGCTTGAAGTGTGCATTGCGACAGGCAAGCCGTTTTCTAAACTTCGTGAAAAGGGTGAACAATTATTTGATACACTACAAGTTGGCATTACTTTGCCGCGCGAAAAGCTATACGGAAAGATAGATAAGCGCGTGGAGCAAATGATAAAAGACGGATTAGCCGGTGAGACTAAAAAATTATTAAAAAAATACAGTCCTAATCTTCCGTCAATGAGCGGGATTGGGTATAAAGAAATAGGGAAGTACTTGGAACAAGAGTCGAAAATCGAGAGTCTAGAATCAAGAAAAAAATTGTTGGCGCAAAAAATTCAGGAAATAAAGTGGCGGACGCACGCGTACGCCCGGCGGCAGATGACGTGGTTCAGAAGAGACAAGTTCATTAAGTGGGTGAAAAATTACAAAGGATGTGAGCAGGAAATTGCTAAGTGGTTAAATTGTTAAATTCTTGGATAAAAAAATGCGGGGTGCGCGCATCTTCATGCTACACACCCCACTCGGTGCTTCACGGACTCGGCGTTGTGCTGGTACCACTCCTGTGCCCCTTTCTCCGCATTTCGGCAAGACTGTCGCTCACGAGTTGACCAATCTCCTCGGGGGATGGCGGCCTAGAAAGCCTGCTCGCGCAACTCGCGACCAACATGCCGATGTACTTCCAGCAGACGTCGCACTGCCTAACAAGCATTCCGTGCATGCACCTTGGCGGCCCTGTCGTTTTTCGCGTTCTGCCCATGGTTTGCTCTCCCTTCTAATCTAATCTCATGGGAATAGTGAGCCTAAAAGCGTCCCATTTTGCGGGACGCTTTTTGATTCGCTATTTTAGTTTTTCTTTAATAATTTCTTCAGCGACTTTAGGATTGGCTTTGCCCTGGGTTTTTTTCATGGTTTGGCCTATAAAGAATTGTATCAGGTTGGTTTTTCCGGCTTTGTAACTCTTCGTTTCGTCCGGGTTTTCCTCGATAATCCCGTCTATTATTTTTTCAATTTCTCCCGTGTCGCTGATCTGGCCGAGATTTTTGCTTTCCATAATCTGGGAGGGGTCTCCGCCAGAGAGCATCATTTCTTCCAGAATTTTCATCGCCGCTGGCCCGGAAATTTTGTTCTGGTAGATCATAGTAATAAATTCGGCAAAATTTTCTGGAGTAATTTTTAGCCGGCGAATGTCGATTTTGTTGTCTGCCATCAGGCCGGAAAGCTTGTTAATCATCCAGCCGGCGACCAAACGGGTCAGTTGTTTTTTATGCTTGTTCCAGATTTCTTCCTCGGTTCCCTCGACCTCTTCAAGAGATATAAGCCAGGCCTGTAATTCAGAAATTACATTTCCGGCAATTTCCTCTTCAAATCCTTTTGAAATAAGAAACTGAATAACTTTATTTCTCTTTATTTCTATGTTATCATTAGTTAAGGTATCAATTTTTTTAAGCGCTGTTTTTTTTATAATATCAACATAATAATTC
>CAYZNO010000043.1:0-6247 GCA_964479685.1 uncultured Gammaproteobacteria bacterium | reverse complement strand
CACTTACTTTATCAATAACGCTTGCCAACCTTTGAGGATAGCCGAGAGAAACGGGTAACCTCAATTTTCTCTTAGCCACATCAACTATACCTGGGAGTTTCGCGGTTGAGCCGATTAGCACTACTCCGGACGGCAAAAGCCCGCTCCTTCCGATTTTTTTCAGTTCACTGTCGATTTTTTCAAAAATTTCTTCAACTCTCGCCTCGATTATTTCCGCAATGTATTTTTTTGAAACCAAAGTATTTTCGCTTGGATCGAAATCTCCCAAATTAATTTCCTCTCGTTTTGCGATCTCTTTGGGTAATGCCGTCCCATAATCTAATTTTATCCTTTCCGCGGCGTCCAGGGAAGTCCTAAGTCCGATAGCCACGTCGGAGGTAATAAATTCTCCGCCAATCGGCAGCATGGCGATATGCATAACATCACCGCCTTCAAAAACAGCGAGCTCGGTTGATGACCTTCCGATATTCGCCACAGCAATGCCGAGTTCTTTCTGGCGAGAAGTCGTCACGGCCTCGGACGCGGCAAGAATTGATAAAACAACATCTTCAATATCAACTCCCGTTCGATATATGCACTTAGTTAAATTTTTTATATGAGAAGTAAGTCCCTGAATAATCTGGGTTTCAACCTCCAGTCGTACCCCGCTCATCCCGAGCGGGTCGCGGATATTAACCTGGTTATCAATTGAAAAAACTCTTGGAATAACGTGTAAAATTTCAAAATTTGCCGGCGTGGCCACTGCCCTTGAAGCTTCAACCGCCCGCTCAACATCACCTTCATCTATTTCACCGTTGGGTTTTGAAACAGCCACAACCCCCCTGCTCTTTTGGAAAATTATGTGTTCGCCGGAAACACCAACCCAAACCCGACCGACCGGAACACCGGTTATCCTCTCGGCTGCTTCAAACGCGGCGGCGATGCTTGAGGTCGCGTCTTCAACGCTTGTGATCGCCCCTCGGGAAATCCCTTCTGAAGGAACTTCTACGGCAGCAATAATCCTCGGCACACCAGTCTCGTCCCGCTGGCCGACCACCACTCTTATCGCATTCGAACCGAGATCTAAACCTGTAATTGTCTCGCTTCGCATATCCAGTTAAATTATTTTGAGTTTACTCATTATAAACAATCTAAAAACTTTTGGCAAGTTTTATTTTACACTTTTATAAACAGAAAAAATTAAACACGTAAGGGCCCAATATAAGGACCCCGATAATCACTGCCCCAAAAGAAGAAATCAAAACTACCGCCGCCATTATGTCCTTGATAGTTTCTGCATCCGGGTGCATTCTAGGTTTTAGTACATCAACGACTCTTTCAAAAACGCTGTTGATCAATTCCAGTACTAAAACCACTATCACAACCAAAATAAGGGCGACTGCTTCCCATATTTTAACCTTAAAGCATAAGGATAAAATTAAAACCAAAATTCCCGCCATGACTTGTATGCGGAAACTCTGTTCTTCGCGAAAAACCTGCCGCAACCCCTTGCCGGCGTATTTTAAACTACGCGCTAGGCGACTTGGACTGAACATAAAATCCGAATTTCAAAATCAAAATTTAAAAGCAATTACTAAAATCCAAAATCTAGAAATTTCGTAGTTTGGGTTTTGGATTTTTTTTGATATTTGAGTTTTAAATCTATTACTTAAAATCATTTAACAATTTGCACTGCAGCACTTCCATCCTTTTTGCTTCCTTCAAACTCTTCTCGTGATCGTAACCGGCTAAATGAAGCAGGCCGTGCACAAGCAGTAATTTTATTTCATCTTTCGCGCTCCAGCCGTGTTCTCCGGCTTGGCGCGCCGCCATGGGGTAGCAGATAAGAATTTCTCCTGCAAGCGGCTTTCGCCCATAAATAAAACTCAAAACGTCGGTAACTTTATTCTTTCCGCGGTAACAGTTGTTCCATTTTTTTATTTCACGGTTACCGACCAAGGCGATGGAGATATCAGCACATGATATTTTCATTTTCTCCAGGGCGCGCACGACTATTTTTTTTATCCACTGTTCTGAAATTCCTTTTCCCGCGACAATCTTCGCCCCTATTTCGTATTTCATAATTCTACTGGCTCAATTTGAAACTTTTTATCATCATTTCAAAAGTGCTTTTATAATTCAATTCTGTTTTTACGCCTATATTGTAACTTATCGCGTAAATTTTGTCGCCGAACGCGAAGTAAACAGTCAGCCCGTCCGGACTTTTTATGCCGAGCAGCCCGCCTTTGGTAGCGGCTGTCCCGACATCGGCCGGACTTGTTCCTGGAGATTCGGCCAGATACCAATCAAGAAGCGGCAAGCGGTTAGCATTGTCTTCAACAATAACCTGGACAAACTCGCCCGTCGTCGAGGTGAACATCGCTTCCCTGTTTGATTCGTCCAGCGCTCTCGGGAGCCAACTTACCGGATAGAAAATAGAATAATTGAAAGAAGGATTTGAATAAATTTTTACCAAGGCGGTTTCTTCTATTTTTTCCGGGGCAAAACCGGTCGGATTATAAAGATTAATTAACTCAAGACCATCTTTGTATCCATCGGCGTCAGCATCTTCTTTAACATAATCGGTCGTATAAAGATTTTCTTCAACATCGGATAATCCGTCTTTATCGGTATCAACTGCCAGGGGTATTTCAACTGGCGTCGGGGGCGGGGGCGGAAGAGGACAATCAGCCGAACAACTGACAGAATCTTCGCCCGTTTCGCAAATCCCATTGCCGCAAAGCGGAACCGGCGTGTTATTAACCGGAATATTTGCCGGAACATTAACGGGCGGTTCGTTCACCGGCTCGTTGGCGACCGCGTTGGCGCTATTAACATTAACCTGCGGCTTTTCGGCAGGCTTCTGGCTTTCTTTTTTAAGGCTTTGCGTAAAAAGATAAGCCGCCCCGGCCATAAGCGCGATCACAACCACTGCCGCAATAATAATCCACAAAGTTTTGGATTTTTCTTCCCTCCCCGGTTCCCTGCTCTCCTCTTTAGGCGGTTTTATTTTTACTTTCTTAAAATAAAACTCTTCGGGCATAACTTTGATTTCAATCGGCGCTTCTTCGCCTAATTTGATTGGCTTCATTTCTTCATTTGGCATAAACTCAGATGATTTAATAATCGCAACTTATATTTTCATTAAGGTAACGCCGGCAGTTTACCTGGACCGTTCGGATTATAACCATTACGCACCTCATCACCGTCTTTATATCCGTCGCCGTCAGTATCCGGATTCAATGGATCTGTCCCGTAAGTCTGCGTCTCTTCTTTGTCGGCAAGTCCGTCCGCGTCAGTATCAGCCTGGGCCGGATCGGTACCCAAGACCGCTTCTTCAGCATCAGTCAGTCCGTCGCCGTCAGTATCAAGGCCTGCCGGCGGCGGAGGCGGAATAGGACAATCGGCCGGACAGACTGTTGAATCTTCGCCGGTTTCGCACAAACCGTTCCCGCAAAGCGGCTGCGGGGTAATATTTACCGCCGGGACTTCAGCCGGAACGTTAAGATTGGTTTCAATCGGGACTTCCGGTGTTTCAGTGACATTAACATTAACATTAGCATTAGCATTGGTGTTAGCCGCCGGCTTTGGAGTAAACTGCTGCCAGGCAAGATATCCCCCAACCCCCAAAATCACGATCAAAATAGCCGCCATGATAATTAAAAATATTTTCTTTTTCGACCCGGATGCCTCCCCCTGCTCCTCAGCTGTGGCTCCGACTGCCGATGGCGCCCCAGGCATTCCGGGCACAGTCGGAGAAAGTCCTCCTCCGGGTCTTAAAGTTTCCTGTTTGGCCGGTTCAGTTCCGGCAAAAATATCTTCGGGTTCACGATCGAACATAAAACTTTAGCTCAAAACGCAAATCTCAAAACTGAAATCATAAAGCCGTAAAACTTTTTTAGTTTTGAGTTATGGTTTTGAGTTTTGACATTTGAGATTTGAGTTATTTAAAAAATCTAAAAAAAATTATTAAAGCTTGCCAGGACCATTGGGATTGTATCCGGCCTTAACCTCTTCCCCATCTTTATACCCGTCGCCGTCAGTGTCGGGACTATTCGGATCAGTAAAATATTTGTATGCTTCATCATAATCATTAAGATCATCATCATCGCTATCGGCTTTGTCCGGAGCGGTCCCTATCTTCTCTTCGTCTTCGTCAAAAAGTTCATCTTTGTCGCTGTCGGACAATGTCCTGAAAGAATCGGCCGGAATTATTTGGAGAAAACTTTCCTTATCCCGCGGATCAGTCTTTATGTCAATTTCTGCTTTATCCTTAAAACTGTCACTATCAGTATCAGGATTATTCGGGTCGGTTCCGATTTTATTTTCAAACTCGTCGGACAAACCGTCATTATCAGTATCTTTACCTTCCAAATTATAATCTTTTACCAAGGGATCAGTTCTCAAAGAAACTTCTTGTCCATCTTCTAGTCCGTCGCTATCAGTATCGTATTTTTCCGGATCCGTGCCTATCTCTTTTTCTTTTTCGTTTAACAGGCCATCATAATCAATATCAGGAAACAAAACTTCAATATTTTTAACCTCTTGCTCTTCCGGGGGCAGTTCGGTAGTGTTGGTATTTTGCGTTCCAGAAATTTCCGGAACTTGCCGGTTTCGCAGAAAATAAAATCCTAGCGCCGCCCCAAATATCAGTACGGCAATCGCCAAAACAACAATAATTATCTTTTTTGACATAAATTATTTTTATAATCCCTCGTAACTGCACGGCGATGTCGTGCAAACTCTGAAGCGGATCGTCATTGATTGTGGCTCAAACGGATCCGGCGCCCAAAAATATCCAGGCAGAAAATCGCCAAAAGGCAACCCTGCGTTCCCTCCGAGACCGACCGTCAGGTTGCCGACATGACAAGATGCCGCTCCTCCACAGCGAAAGTCGCTAACCGGCGGCTGCCCAGTATCTCTATACCTGATCTCCAAACGATAAAATCCGGCGGCTAGCCTACCTATCTCCAACTCTCTCCCTTCCTCACCGCTTCGGCCGTCAATGGTTTTAATCGGAATGCCGTTCAATAAAATGTCGTAGACATCATAATCGGTCCACGTAGAGTTACAAAACCCCAAGTCCGGACCGCAATAATCTCCGGAGACAAATGTTCCTCTTTTTGTTCTGACCACCAGATTGACATTATAGCCGGCGGCGTCGTCAACAATGCCGTTGTTATCATCATCTGGATCGCAAGCGTCAACCAAACCATCTCCGTCAGTGTTTGGCTCTCCGATATTGTTGCAAGCCCGGCCAAGGGCGCAAGTTATCTCACAAACTCCGGCTGGACAAGTCGGCGCGCCCAAACTTCCGGCAGTAAACCATGGGTTATTGTAATCAACGCAAATCCAATTATCTCCTGGCAGAACGCTGTCGCATTGTTCAGGTCCGTTTACTACGCCGTCGCCGCAGGTCGGGCCGGTTGCCGTGCGCAAGGTGCATTCCCTACTGCAGTAATTACAGGTTGAACCGTAGGCAGCCGTACAAACAGCGCCATTCCTGCTCCCCGCGTCGCAAACTTCAACTCCGGCCTGAACATATCCGTCACCACAGACCGCGTTCCGACAGGAATCCGTGCAGGCGTCGTTATTGTTTCCAGGACCGTCATCGCACTCTTCGATTTCGGAATCAACCCTTCCGTTGCCGCAATAACCTGAAGTTGAACACCGAGTCCATTCCTCAAAATGACAAGCATGCGTTTCTCCCGGATTATAGCAAGACAATGTTCTAGACCGTTCATACCCACTTGGATCGTTGGTGCAAACACTGCAAAACCAACTTATGCCTTCAGATTCCGCCGGACAATCTGTATTGCTGGTGCAAGGCTGCCAATAATCAAGGATGATACTATCTGGCGATATCGGTTCATCGGTCGGCAAACAGACTCCCCTGGAAGTAATTGAATTGCCGTCACATTCTTCCCGAGGTTCATTTTTAATTATATCTCCGCAGTAAGGAGCCGCGCCAGTACAACCGATATCGCACTTTGTCCGGCATTCTCCCAGACCCCTGCTTGTGCAATCTATATTGGAAGTACAAGCTACGTCCAGATCTCTTGAGCACGCCTTTCCGTAATCTCCGTTTTTCTCTCCGTCATCGCAGCGTTCGCCATAAGCCGTCTGTAAAATTCCGTCACCGCACCACTCGGTTTTCGTGACAGGCGGTGTGCCCCTTGTAACTCTAATGAAATTGCAATCAGCCCCGCACTGGTAAGGATTACTCTCCGATGTCCCTCCGCCCGGGATTCTTCCGCCGCCCGGTCCG
>CAYZNO010000042.1:0-6368 GCA_964479685.1 uncultured Gammaproteobacteria bacterium | reverse complement strand
GGCGATTGCCCGCGTCACATTTGTCCAGCCGTGCCCGCCAGCGCGCCAATCCTGAAAAAACCAATTCGAAACCTTAAGTCCGCCGGTACTTTGGAAAGAAGTGTTCTTCTTTATAATTCCCTCTTCAAGCGCCGCGACGGCGATCATTGGTTTTATCGTTGAGCCCGAAGGATATTCTCCCATTGTCGCGCGGCTGAAAAGCGGCTTATCAGGATTATTGATCAGCGCCTCGTAATCCGCGGAGGAAATTCCTCTGGCGAAAAGATTGTTGTCAAAAGTCGGTAAACTGACCAGGGATAAAATATTCCCATTCCAGGGGTTCATTACTATCATAGCGGCCCGAGTTTTCTTTCCGGCCTTAAGATGGCTCGACAAAATTTCTTCAATTTTTTTTTGTAGATCGACGTCTATGGTCAAGATAATATTTTTTCCAGCAACCGGATCCTCTTTGGCGATTACGTTTTTTTCTTTGCCCAACGCATCGACTTCAATTTGTTTTTTACCACTCTTGCCGCGCAGCAAATCTTCAAAAAATAATTCTAAACCTGTCTTGCCGATAAAATCTGTTGGGTTGTAATTTATGAACCTCTTCAATTCCTCATCATCCATTTTTCCGACATAACCCAAAATATGGGACAAACTTTTTACTTCATCTTTTTCCCCTTTTAAATACTCTCGTCTGCTTTCGAGTTTAAGTTCTATTCCAGATAACCTGGAGCTTTCGATCTTGAGGCGAATCGCCTCTTCATATTCGACGTTTTCTTTTAAGATAACCGGCGCGTAAGAATACGGCGAGGCGCCATCCAGCGCTTTTTCAATTTCAACCGGATCGATTTTAATAACTTCGGCCAAATTTCCAATTGCTACGAGGCGCTCCTCGCTGTTCTTCGGAAAATCGCTCGGGATAAGATACAGAGAGAAAGCCGGAACGTTCGAAACGAGGGGCTTCATATTTTTATCGTATATTATCCCCCTCTCCGCGCCAATCGAAATTGTCCTGATTCGGTTGCCTTCGGCTATACCGCGATAGTAATCTCCCTTTATAATTTGCAAATACGCTGTTTTCCCAAATAAAACGGCCATCACTCCGAATATAAACAATAAAAAAAACATCAGGCGCCTTGCGCTCAAAGCCAGACCGATAAATTCCTTCGGTCCGCTTTTAATCTGTCCTGCGGCCTCCTGCTTGTCGACGCCATTAAAATCCATATTCTCCTCCACCCAGTCAATACTTCTATCTTCATCAAGACTAAATCCTCCTCTTGGAGCATCCTGAACCGCAAAGGGATCGTCGGAAAAATTTTTATTCTTTTTCTTTAGAATATCCATTTTAGTAAAAAGTTGATTTTAATTTCTTGCTCATGAAATTAAAAATAAAAAACAGGCATGCCAAAGAGAAAACGGTAAAAATAATCTGCCACAGCATTCCTAAAAGATTCGTTTTGACAAAAAATTTATCAAAACTGTTGGTTAAGTCCAGGAGAAAAAAAAGCAAATTTAAAAAAAATAGGCAAAAAATATACGTCATGTTTCCTAAAAATCCTAGAAAAATCAGTGAATAGAAAGATCTGTTGGTGAAAAAATTATTCAACATTGCGTTGACAGAAAAAATGGTAATCATCGCAACGATCGCCATAGTGCCAAACGGAAAATAGGAAAAAAAATCAAGCGCTATCCCGGAGATGAAAACGAATATCAGGGCTTTGTTATATCCGACTGCAAAAGTCATAAAAATACCGACGAGCAATACGAGATTGAAATAATTTAACGGCCAACGGAGCGCCGGGAAAAACCCTGTCTGTAAAGCGCTAAAAAAAATGATCAAAAGACCACTTCCTAAAATCTTCAAAGGATAACCCGACCGTTTAGATTTTTGCATAATCAATCTTTTTTATTGCGGCATCTTTACCATCACAATACTCAAATTATCGTAGCTAAGGGGCGGACTTACCGCCGCCTTGCTAAAAATATCCCTTGCCTCTTTTTGCACTTCGGCAATCCGGCCTATAATAAGACCCTTTGGCATATTGAGTTCTAGACCGGACGTAATGACAATATCGTCTTTTTCCACCGACTCATCCTGAGGTATGAATTCCATGCTAATGCCGAGACCCTTCTCTCCTCTTGCGAGTCCGGTTGTATTTCGTTTTGATTTTCCCAAAATAGCAGCGGCTGTTTGAAAATCGGTGTCAGTTGGAACAACAAAAAGAGAGGCTTTCTTCTGCACCCTTATGATTTTGCCGACTAAGATCCCCTCAGGAGAAACCACCGGATAATTTTCCCGGACACCATCGTGCTCGCCCTTGTCTATAACCAAATAATTCGACAAGACTGGATCCCGTCCGACAACGTTCGCGGGCAGTAAGTTGTAACCAATTTCATTTCTAAAATCAAGGGCCTTTCTCAATTCCTCGTTTTCCTGACCAAGAATCTGCAGTTCTGCATTTTTTGCCGCAAGCTCGTTTCTCTCCGCTTCCAGTTTCGAATAATCTGCCAGAGAAACCTTGCCCTCGCCAAAATTTTCAATTTTTCCCCCAAGTCCGTAAAAAGCGCGGCTGACCGGAGTTAAAATTTTTATCACTATGTTTTCCACCGGAACTAAGAGTCCGCTATAGTGCAAAATCAAAACACTTATCAGAATAAGAAGGACAATTATCCCAGTTTTCGAAGATTTCCATTTCATACTTACTTATAAATAAAAAAACCTAATAATCAAAGATATTAGAAGTTGTAATTTAAAATTTATTAAAAAATCTATTTTCTCCCGTCGTCTTCTTGGGTCGACGGGACGGCTATCTCCTGCAACAATGGTAAATTCTCAAGAAGCAAGCCGGTCCCGCGGACAGCACAGGTTATCGGATCGTCAGCAATTCTTATCGGTATACCGGTGGTTTTAGAAATAGCCTGATCGATGCCTCGCAGTAAGGCTCCGCCGCCGGTTAAAATCATACCTCTTTCGAAAATGTCAGCCAGAAGCTCCGGGGGCGTAACTTCAAGCGTCGCTTTTATCCCATCAATAATCTGTTTAGTTGAACGACTCAAAGCCTCTCTAATTTGATGATCAGTAACGGTAACCGACTTCGGTAGGCCGGTAATAAGGTCGCGTCCGCGCATCTCCATTGAAAGAGGCTCTTTGAGTTCGGACGCCGAGCCGATTTTTATTTTGATTTCTTCGGCCATCTTTTCGCCCAAAAGTAAGCTAAAAACGTCACGGCCGTACTGTATAATATTTTTATTCATTTCCTCCCCGGCTACTCTTAAAGTTTTCCACGTCACAACTCCGGAAAGCGCGATGATGGCGATTTCCGTCGTCCCCTCTCCAATATCGATGATAATATTTCCGACCGCGTCGGCAATCGGCAGCCTCGCCCCTATTGCCGAGGCCATGGTTTTTTCAATCAGAAAAACCTCTCTCGCTCCGGCAGAAAGCGCGGCGTCTTCAACCGCTTTTCTTTCCACTTCAGTGATGTCGAGCGGTATCCCAATCGCAACGCGCGGACGGGGCAAAATAGTGAAACCATCCTGGTGAACTTTATCAATAAAATATTTAAGCATTTTTTCGGTAACTTCAAAATCGGAAATAATCCCGTCAACGATCGGGCGGGAAGCAACAATATGCGGCGGGGTTTTCCCAAGCATCTTTTTCGCGTCTTCTCCAATAGCCAAAATCTGATTGGTTCTGGTATTGACCGCGACAACCGAGGGCTCGTTGATGACGATACCCTTGTCTTTGACGTATACTTTTGTATTAGCTGTGCCAAGATCAACCCCCAGATCACGAGAAAATCTGCCCAGCAATTTATTGAACATACTGGAATTAACTCAAGACTCAAATGTCAAAAACCGAAACTAATTTATTAAAAATATTTTGTTAATTGATTTATTTTTACCACTTCTATTTCCGCGCCATTTCTTTTCTTGATTTCTACGCTGTCTTTGTCCAGTGTTTTTTCGCTTATTACTAAGCGCGTCGGGATACCGAATAAATCGCTTTCCGCCAATTTTATCCCGGCGCTTGTTTCTCTTCGGTCATCATATAATACGTCAAACCCTTCTTTTTGTAAAGCCCCCAGAATATCCTCCGCCGCCTTACCAATTTTTTCGTTCTTTTCGTCGTCTTTGCCGAAAATAGCCACGAGATGAATATCAAAAGGAGCGACTTCCTTCGGCCAGATAATTCCCTTATCGTCATGTGAAACCTCAACAATACTTCCCATTACCCGGCTTGGTCCGATTCCGTAACAGCCCATAATCGCCGTCTTCTTTTTACCGTCTTTGTCTAAAAAACTAAAATCAAAGGCCTCTGAAAATTTAGTTTTCAATTTAAAAATATTTCCCACTTCGATCGCCTTTCCTTCTTTCATCTCTCCGCCGCATTTCGGACAATTATCACCGGCCTTGTACTCAGCTATTTCCCGGTTCTGGGCGTAAAAACATTTTTCACAATAATAAATCGTGTCCTCGCCGCTTTCCGTCAAAACTTGAAACTCATGAGAATATTTGGAAAAAGTTCCGCCGGATGCTTCGGCCACGATAGCGTCAAGACCGCAGCGTTTGAAAATTTTTAGATAAGCTTCCTTGGCCTTTTCATAATAGGCGTCAAGATCGGCCTCGTCGGCATGGAAACTGTAAAGATCTTTCATGGAAAATTCCCGACCTCGCATCAGCCCTGATTTTGCCCGCGGCTCATCACGGAATTTATCTT
Organism: uncultured Gammaproteobacteria bacterium; assembly: GCA_964479685.1. Lineage (GTDB taxonomy): Bacteria > Patescibacteriota > Patescibacteriia > XYB2-FULL-38-15 > XYB2-FULL-38-15 > JBGSRW01. The sequence goes on along the minus strand of CAYZNO010000042.1, from coordinate 1,663 downwards.
GAATCTGATAAACAGCGACCGGCAAATCTTTGTAAGAATTCACCATCTTTTTTACAAGCGGCGTCACAATTTCTTCGTGCGTTGAGCCGAGCGCGTATTCCTTGTCTCCGGCTCCTTTCAGTTTAAAAAGAACATCAACTTTGTCCCAGCGACCAGTTTTTATCCAGTTTTCTTTTGGGGTCAGCGCCGGCATCAAAATTTCCTGACCGCCGATGGCATTCATTTCTTCGCGGATTATTTTTTTTATTTTTTCTAGGACCTTGAGGCCGAGCGGCAAATATGTATAAACGCCGGCCATTAATTTATCGACAAATCCGGCCCTGACCAGGAGTTGAGCATTAATGCTTTTTTCTTCTTCGGAAATCGATTTTGATGTTTTGTAAAAAAGTTTTGACTGCCTCATTTTGATTGATAAAAAATAATTATTTTCTTTTTTGATAAGAAATGAAGAAAAATTCCAAAACAGTCAAGGCTAAAACAAGCAGTACAATATTCCACCACGCCAGAAGGCTTTTACTCTTTAAAAACAGTGCGCCTATTAGTAGCAGACTTAAAAGCGTCGCCTGCCTGAATGAAGTCGTCACGGTTCTAAAAACCGCTTCTTCCTTGCCAAACTTCTTTCGCAAAAGCAGGCCTAGAACAGACATCGTCCCGACAAGCGATAAGAACAAACTCAGATAGAAAAATACGAAACCAAGAATACCGGCCGTAGTTGGATCAATCATAAATAAAACAAAAATCCAGATAGCCCAGCAAAAAACCGCGCTGATACTCATTAAAATCAAATATTGCTTCAGGGTCATAAAAACCTTAAGCTTAAAGACTTTATTTTATAAAAAGTATAACAAATTAAAGCTATTTCGGCAAATTGCTGACAAGCCCTTGACAAAACCGATACTATGCTCTAAGGTAAGGGGCTGCGAAGCGTGTGACTTTGGCCGAAGTCAAGGGGGAACCTTCAGCCGGGAAATGCGCATCGCGCCCACCGTAAGGAGGTGTGCGATGGGATCGTTTATCCGAAAAATCGCGCAGGCAATCTGGGGCTTCGTGCTCTGGGCCGTTACGTGCGTTACCAACCTCCTCCGCCGTTCTGCCCGAAAGCAGAGGTATGTAACTGACAATATCGCTACTTCTCTGCCAGCAAATAAAAGCTGGCTGGCAGAGGTAGATTTCCTCATCTTCAGCATTTTGAATGGCAAGCGGGAACTTACGGTCGTACTTCCGCGCAAAGTTGCACCTGCCTTCTTCGCTGATCTCGAAATCACGGCCTACTTCACGGTCAGGTCGCCCGACCAACCACAGGCAATCCACTTCAAACCCGATATCAAGAAGATGTGGATCGTCGCAGGTAGGCTTCATGCTTTGCCGCTCATTCCTGTCACAGAAGGAGATGGGCTTGCCTCGGATGCGATTAAAGGCAACAAAAACAAAACGCGCCCCGCCAACTTGGGGCGAATCGAACTCAGGCTCGGCCATGAAGGGCGCGTGTTCCACGACTCCGAGCTTGGCCAGTTCTTCCCGGAACGGCTACGTCTGCAACCCGTCCCTGCACCGCAATTACACGGTCGAGGAGATCGTGAGCCTCTTGCGCTACATCGACGCTCGCGCGGTCCTGGTCGAGGAGAGCTGGGGCGCGGACACCGACCGGCACGACCCGTTCGCG
>CAYZNO010000041.1:0-6445 GCA_964479685.1 uncultured Gammaproteobacteria bacterium | reverse complement strand
TAAAACTGGCCTCGCCTGATGAAATCCGTTCCTGGTCCTATGGCGAAGTTACCAAGCCGGAAACCATCAACTACCGAACGCAAAAACCGGAGAAAGATGGTTTATTTTCCGAAAAAATCTTCGGCCCGACCCGGGACTGGGAATGCTATTGCGGAAAATACAAAAAAATCCGCTATAAAGGAATCATCTGCGACAAATGCGGCGTTGAAGTAACTCATTCGCTTGTCCGGCGCGAAAGAATGGGCCATATTGACCTTGCTGTTCCGATTTCACATATTTGGTTTCTACGCGGCGTTCCCTCTAAAATCGGCCTGATCTTGGATCTCTCGGTGCAAAATCTGGAAAAAGTTATTTATTTCGCCAATTTTATTGTTACTGAAGTGAAAGAAGATTTAAAGGAAACGGTCCTCGCCAATCTCCACCAGGAATTCAAGAATAAGAAAAAAAATATTTCGGCCGAAACCGAGCGGCAAATCGCCCAACTTAGAAATCAAAAAAGTGAGGGAAAAGACGCCGATAAAATTGAAACTAGGGTTGTCCAAATGACGCTCGACCGCGACGAACGGCTGGAGAGCCTGGAACAGGAATTCAATTTGACCGAAAAGGAACTCAAGGAATTAAAACCTCTAAAAATTATTTCCGAGATGACCTACCACGATCTTTCACTTAAATACGGCCATCTATTCGAAGCCGGCATCGGTGCCGAGGCTGTCCGGATGCTGCTTGAAAAAATTGATTCGGAAAAAATTATTAAAGAACTGGAAAACGAACTTCTTACCGCCACCGGCCTCAAGCGGGATAAACTGATCAGGCGGTTGAAACTTTTCAAAAGTCTGAAAGTCAACAAAATAAAACCCGAATGGATGATCCTAAAAAACGTTCCGATTATTCCTCCCGACCTCCGTCCAATGGTACCCTTGGACGGTGGTAGGTTTGCCACTTCTGATCTCAATGATCTTTACCGCCGCGTCATCAACCGTAATAATCGCCTAAAAAGACTTGTTGAATTGAACGCGCCGGAAGTTATCTGCCGAAACGAAAAAAGAATGCTCCAGGAAGCGGTCGATGCCTTGATCGACAACTCGGCCCGCCATTCCAAAACCGTTGTCGCCTCAACCGGACAAAAAAGAATGCTAAAATCTATTGCCGACGTTTTAAAAGGCAAACAGGGCCGTTTCAGACAAAACCTCCTTGGCAAAAGAATCGATTACTCCGGCCGTTCGGTTATTGTCGTCGGCCCAAACTTAAAATTGCACCAGTGCGGCCTGCCTAAAAGAATGGCCCTTGAACTTTTTAAACCTTTCGTTATTCACCAATTGATAGACAAAGAATTAGTTCATAATGTCCGCTCCGCCTCCCGCTTTATCGAATCCGGCCGGCCGGAAGTCTGGGATATTCTGGAAAATATCGTCAAGGACGCCTATGTTCTCCTAAACCGCGCTCCAACCCTACACCGCCTTGGCATCCAGGCTTTCCAGCCAATCCTAATCGAAGGCAAGGCAATACAAATCCATCCGCTCGTCTGCACGGCCTTCAACGCCGACTTTGACGGAGACCAGATGGCCGTCCATGTTCCGCTGACCGAGGGAGCGAAAGAAGAAGCAAAAAACCTGATGCTTTCGACCCATAATCTCCTGAAACCGGCGACTGGTAATCCGATTTCCATGCCAAACAAAGATATCGCCTGGGGCTGCTATTACATGACCTCTGAGGGGAAAAAGAAAGATAAAATTAAATCTTTCTCCTCTTCCAGGGAAGCCTTCTTGGCTTATCAATTTAAAATGATCGATCTGCAGGAAAAAATTAAAGTTAAATGCGATAAAGAAATAGCTGGCAAGGCCGGAAAGGAAATTTCGGCAAACGGCATGCTCGAAACGACTATCGGCCGCCTTATTTTAAATCAAATCTTGCCAGCAAAAATTCCTTACCTGAACGAAGTTACCGGCGTTAAAAAACTCGGCGAAGTTATCAAACTTTGTCTCGAATTTTATGGTGAAGAAAAAACCGCCGAACTGCTCGACGAACTCAAAGCAACCGGTTTTCAGTATCTCACAAAATCCGGATATTCCTGGGGCATGGATGATCTTCCTCGCCTTACCGACAGGGAAAAACTGATTAACCGCGGTAATGAGGAAGTCGACATCATTCAAAAACAATTTGAAGCCGGTCTTCTTACCCAAAATGAACATCACAACAAAATTATCGGCGTCTGGACGACCATCAAGGATGAAATTATAAAATTGAGTAAAGAAAGTTTGGCTAAGGAAGGTCCGGTCTTTACTATGATCGACTCGGGCGCCCGCGGTTCTTGGGGCCAGGTAACCCAGATGATGGGTATGAAAGGCCTGGTATCAAATCCGGCCGGTGAAATTATCGAACTGCCGGTTAAAGGCAATTTTAAAGAAGGCTTTGATGTTTTGGAATATTTTATCTCGACCCACGGTACGAGAAAAGGTTTGTCTGATACCGCTCTCCGTACCGCTAATGCCGGCTATCTGACGCGCCGTCTGGTTGACGTCGCCCAAGACGTTATTGTGACCGAAGAAGACTGCGAGGATACAGAAGGTCTTCTCTTCACCCAGGCGGAAAGTAAAGAAATGGGCGAAACCCTGATTGCCAGAATTATCGGCCGCTTCGCCGCCGAAGACGTTACCGACGGAAAAGGGAAGAAAATTATCGTCAAAAAGAACGAACTGATTACCGAGGAAATTGCCAGGAAACTTGAAAAATTGGAACTGGATAAAATCAAAGTCAGGTCAATTCTTTCCTGCAAATTGAAAAAGGGCGTCTGCCAAAAATGCTATGGTTATGATTTGGGTTACAACCGCCTGGCGGCTCTTGGCTCTCCGGTTGGAGTTGTTGCCGCTCAGTCGATTGGCGAACCGGGCACTCAGCTCACCATGAGAACTTTCCACACTGGCGGCGTGGCCGGGCTTGATATTACCCAGGGTTTACCGCGTGTTGAAGAATTATTCGAAGCGAGAAGCCCGAAAAGAAAAGCCTTTATTTCTGATGTCTCCGGAACCGCCGAGGTCGAAGAAGACGCAAAAACGATTGTCGGCCCGACCGGCGAAATAATTACCAAAGGCATCCCCGGACAACGCAATATCAAAATCAGTTATCTTGATAAAGAAGAGGTTTCCTACAGCGTCACCAAAAATAAAAAAACCACTTTCAAAAAAGGCGATAAAATCTCCAAGGGCGAACTTCTTGGTCTTGACAAAGACGGCAAAGAAGTCAACGCGGCAAAAGACGGAAACGTTGTCTCGGCTACGGAAAATAAAATTGTCGTCGAGCATGAGACCCAGAAAACAAAAGAATACATTATCCCGCCCGGCTATACCCTTTGGATTAAAGATGGCGATTTTGTAAACCGCGGCGACCAGCTGACCGAAGGCGACCTCGACCTGCACCAACTCTTCCAATTAAAAAATAAAGAATCTGTCCAAAAATATGTCACTAAGGAAATCCAACACATTTATTCTTCTCAAGGCCAGAAGTTAAACGACAAACATATTGAAGTGATTGTCCGCCAAATGTTCTCAAGAGTTTACGTCAAGGATGCTGGAGACACCGACCTTCTGCCCGGAGAAATCATCGAAAAATCCCAACTTGAAGAAGCCAATAAAGTAGCTCTCCTAAAAAAAATCAAGCCGGCCGAAGCCGAAGAGCTCCTGCTCGGTATCAGCAAAGTTTCTCTTTCAACCGAGAGCTTCCTTTCAGCCGCCTCTTTCCAGGAAACAGCCAGGGTCCTGATCAACGCGGCCATTACTGGAAAAATTGACCGTCTGGAAGGACTGAAAGAAAATGTTATTATCGGCCGCCTGATTCCTGCCGGAACAGGATACAAAAAGAAATAGCAAAATTCCATTTTCTAACCTCCAGATATGTCCAGACATTCCAAGTGGTCTAAAATAAAACACCAAAAGGGCGCCGACGACGTAAAAAGGAGCGCCCTTTTTACGCGGCTCTCTAAAAACATTACGCTGGCCGTCCGCGAAGGCAATGGCGGCGATCCTAAGATGAACTTCAAGCTGCGGTTGGCAATCGACCAGGCCAAAGCGGTCAATCTGCCAAAAGATACTGTCGACCGGGCGATCCAGAAAGGCCTCGGAGTTTCCGCCGACGGAACTGTTATCGAGAGGGTACAGTACGAAGGCTTTCTCCCTGGCGGCGCGGCAGTGATTATTGAATCGCTGACCGACAATAAAAACCGGACCAGCGGCGTTATTAAAAGTCTGCTCGGAAAATTTGGCGGCAACTTAGGTCTGCCAAATTCAGTCGCCTGGATGTTTGAGCGAAAAGGCACAGTCAGAATTTCAAATTATAAAAATTCCATTCCCAACTTTGATGATTTCCAACTCAAAATGATCGACCTCGGTGCTGACGATATCCAAACCGAAGAAGACGATCTTATAATTTTAACCTCGCCGGAAAATCTGCAGAAAATCAGGGAGGGGCTGGAAAAAGAAAATATTAATCCAGACTACACCGAACTGGAATTCGTCCCAAAAGAAAAAATGGAAATTGCCGATCTGGCGCAAAAAGAAAGAATTGAAGAACTATTGAATGAGCTGGATGACAACGAAGAAGTCAACAATTATTACACCAACTTAAACTAAGATACATCAAAAAATTCCACCTGCTAAAGGTGGAATTTTTAGTATTTTGTCCTCCTCGGACTTGATCCGGAGATCCAGAACATTTTAATCTACTCCAAAATTTCCTGCACCCGGCCGACTTGGCCATCCGTAAGGCGCACTTTAATACCGCGCGGATGATACGACGAAGGCGTCAAAATTTCTTCCACAACGCCCTCGGTCAATTTTCCCGTCGGCTGGTCTTTTTTCAAAACTATTCTTACCCGCAGTCCGGGTTTTATATCGTCTCGGTTGGTTGGATCCATATTAAATTATTCAGTATACCGTGTTAGACAATATAAATATTTATTTTTTAATTTTTTTTAGATAACGCCAAATAAATATACCCAGCGGAATAATTAATATTAATAATAAATACCAATATTTATTTGCCCAATCGGCAGATAAAACCGGCTCTTCGGTTTCCTCCGCACTTTTCTGAATCTTTTGGTCAATCTTATCCCATTTGGCATTTTCAGCAGCAATATCAAAATCACTAGAATTACCAAGACCTGCCTGATTCGCTTCTATCATCTGTCCGGCAGATATATCTTTGCTTTCGCCGGTTGTTTTGGATTTAAAATTCACTACCCCTTCAATGACTTTGAGTGTAGAGGTCTGGCCGTCATCTTCAAGCACTAATGTCGTTCCTTTTATACCGGCAACCGCCTGATTCATTTCAATTTCCATTGATCCTTCCGTAAATATTCTTTTCATATTCACTATGGCTTGACCATGGGCTATTTTGAGTTTCTCCAGAAATCCTGTTATATTTTTCTTTGGGTCATATGTTATTATGACCTCGGAATTCTGATCCAATATCGTCGTTGATATAACATTCGTTGATACAGCATCCGGTATAAGAAGAGCAACACTGCTGTCATCCTTGGTTCTTATCCGAGTGCCAACAGGAAGGGAAACCTTGTCTTTGTATGATTTCCAAGCCGATTGCCATCCCCTGGGGCCTTTCCCAGGAAGGAGAATTTCTACATTTCCAGTCATGCCGTTGATCACCATTGTTGAATCAATTGTTTCCTCCAAAAAATTACTCAGATATTTAGTGATACTCATCGGGATTACTCCTCCGTTTTCATATTCAATTACCGCTGCTAAATCATTATCTTCGGATTTAACGATCTTACCGCCCTTAATTTTATTGCTAAGTATTTCCGTGTTTCCGGTTGGCGTAAAAACACCGTCAATCCCGCCGGAAAAATTAAATTCAATTTTATCAACCTGGTCAGGCGGTCTGCTTTCACCCTCGCTATATATTTTCCATCTTGGACCCAAACGAGGATGCTCCTCATAAACTGAAGGTGCGATAATAATTGACCCTGGTTTCGTTGATCTGGTGGTTATTTCTAAAACAGCCTTGGCATGGTCTTTATTTGGACTTTGACTTCCAACATTCCAAAAAGAAAGTTCAAAGATTTGAGTTACATAACTATGTTGGATATCGCCCACTTGATAGTCTCCGGCGTCATTATATGGAACATATTTGCCGTTTCTATATACTACCTGCACGAATGTATTATCTGGGAGTTTGTAATTCCCCTTGATTAACTGCGGTGTTAAAGTGCTTTGAGCTGAAGCGCAATTACATGAAATCAGGAATGGGATGACGAGGTAAATTATTTTTTTCATAAATTGTTATGTTAATAACAATATAAAATTTATTACATTGAATGTTTCAGTATATCTGAAGTGCCGCGATTTGTGGAATATTGTTTAGACTCCAAACCAGTACATTCGTTGTAATACAAATAGCGCTGAATTTCTATTAAACGGCATTGAATGTAGCCCGA
>CAYZNO010000040.1:0-6864 GCA_964479685.1 uncultured Gammaproteobacteria bacterium | reverse complement strand
GTAACATAAGCGAGGTTATTCTTAAATTAAAATCAGATATCACAAAGGGCGAATTTGTCATTATCGTGAGGTCTAAAAAATAAAAAAATATATGAATAAAAAAACTGGAAAATTTTATATCACCACTCCGATTTATTACGTGAACGCCAAGCCGCATATTGGCCATGCCTATACAACGATTACGGCAGATATTTTGGCGCGCTATCACCGGATGCGCGGCGAGGAAGTTTTCTTTCTTACTGGAACCGATGAGCATGGCGCCAAGATCCAGCAAATCGCCGACAAAATTGGTAAAAAGCCAAAAGAATTTGTTGATGAGATTTCCGCCGCTTTTTCCGCCACCTGGGATATTTTGAATATTTCAAATGATAATTTTATCCGGACGACCGACCCGGCCCACGAGAAAGTAGTACAAGACGTCGCTCAGGAGTTTTTTGATAAGGGATTTATCTATAAAGGAAAATACGAGGCACTCTACTGCGTCGGCTGCGAACAATATAAAACTAGAGTGGAACTGGTTGACGGCAAGTGTCCGGATCACAAATGCGAGCCGGAAATGCGGTCAGAAGAATCTTATTTGTTTAAAATGTCCGAATTCCAAGAGGAACTACTGAAGCGGATTAAAAATGATGAGTTAAAAATTAGTCCAGAAACGCGAAAAAATGAAATAATTTCTTTTTACGAAAAGGAAGGATTGAAGGACATAGCTATCTCCCGAAAAAAGGAGAATGTCCCGTGGGGAATTGAACTTCCTTTCGATAAAGACCACACGCTTTACGTCTGGATTGATGCTTTCCTGAATTATTTAACTGGACTTAGTTGGCCAAAGAATAAAGACAATTATAAAAAATTTTGGCCGGCGGACGTTCAACTTATGAGCAAAGATATTTTGCGCGTCCACGCTACAATTTGGCCAGCGATGCTTTTGGCCATTGGCAAAAAATTACCAGAACAAATCTTTGTCCATGGATATTTTACTATTGATGGACAAAAGATGAGTAAGTCACTCGGTAATGTCATTGACCCGGTGGAATTGGCAAATAAATACGGCGTGGATGAAGTCCGCTACTTCCTCTCGCGGGAAGTTTCTTTGGGTGAAGACGGAGATTTCAGTTTTGCGCGCCTGGAAGAAAGATATAATGCCGAACTGGCCAATGGTCTTGGTAACTTAGTCGCCCGCGTTTTAGCCATGTGCGAAAAATATTTTGACGGAAAGGTTCCAGAAAAAACTTCCGGCAGTGTAGAGAAGACTTGGCAGAGTTATGAAATAAATATGGAGAAACTCGCGCTTCATTTGGCCGTGAAAGACGTTTGGGATTTAATTTCTTTTTGCGATCAATTTATTAATACTGAAGCGCCCTGGCAGTTAGCAAAAATTGATAAGGAAAGATTGTCGCGGGTGATTTATACATTGCTTGAAACTTTACGCCATATTGCCTGGCTTATCGCGCCGTTTATGCCAATGACTTCGGATAAAATTTTTGAACAGTTGGGGTTTTTGCCCGAAGAAGAAAAGAAGAAGGGTTTTGAAGAAGCAAAAACCTGGGGCGGTCTACTGCCTGGGACGCAAATTAAAAAGAGCATGGCTCTTTTCCCGAGACTCGCAAAATAATATAAAAAATTTATGGGCCTTTTTGATCTTATTCTTCTCCTAATTCTCGGCGGGTTTGTACTCTACGGCTTGTGGTTCGGACTGGTTCATATGGTCGGCGTTCTGGTCGGCACTATTGCTGGCGCGTTTTTGGCGGCGCGGTGGTATGACAATGTGGCTTCGTGGTTTAGTTTCATTTTCGGCCGGGATAGCAATACGGCTAAGATTTTATGTTTCTTAATTCTATTTATTTTTATTAACCGTCTGATTGGATTGGGCTTCTGGCTGGTTGACAAAATTTTCTCCTTTTTGACAGTTATCCCTTTTTTGAAAACTATAAATCGGCTTTTGGGCGCTATTTTTGGATTTCTGGAAGGCATTTTAGTTCTGGGCCTTACTTTATATATGGCTTCCCGTTTTCCGCTGGGGGAATGGTTTACTTCTTCCTTGGCCGATTCAAGGGTAGGATATATTCTTGCGACTATTGGAAAAATTCTAAAACCGTTGTTGCCGGAAGTGATTAAGCAATTGAAGTCCTATGTTATTTGATACCCACGCCCATCTAAATTTTGAAGCGTTCAACGACGATTGGCGTGAAGTTGCGAAACGGGCGCTTGATGCCGGGATTAGCATAATCAACGTCGGCAGTAATTTGGAAACCAGCAAAAAAGCCGTGGAGATTGCCGAAGAATTTTCTAGCGGTGTTTGGGCGGCGGTTGGTCTTCATCCAATTCATGTTCTTGACGAAAATTTTTCCGCCTCTGGCGGAGATTTAGCTGAATACGAAAAATTATCAGCTCATCCGAAAGTTGTCGCCTTAGGTGAGGTTGGTCTTGATTACTACAGACTACCAACGACGATCCGGTTGGAAGGAGCGAATGGTGCGATACTGGACAAGCAAGTTAGAACCCCTGAGGAAATAAAAAATTTGCAAAAAAATCTTCTGACTAAATTTTTTGAACTTTCCGTTACAACCAAACTTCCGTTGATTATCCATTGCCGGGAAGCTCATGAAGACATGGTTAACTTACTGGAAAATTTTAATAAGCCGCGAGGTCCTGACGCAAGGGGAGTGATGCATTGTTTTTCCGGCAGTTGGGATGACGCCCGCCGTTATTTAAATCTTGGTTTTTTGATTTCTTTCACCGGCGTAATTACTTTTGCGCATTATGAAGGCGAGGTTTTAAAGAAGGTCCCGCCAAACAAAGTTATAGTAGAAACCGATTGCCCGTATCTCGCTCCCGAACCGCACCGGGGTAAACGGAACGAACCGCTTTACGTTGAATATGTTGCTCGCGAGCTGGCTAGGGTAAAAGAAATGTCTTATAAGGATATCTGCGACCAAACGACTAAAAATGCCCTTGATCTTTTCAGAAAAATTGACGAAAAACATTCGTAGAAAACCCCGGCTTTCCCGGGGTTTTAAATTATTGGCGGAGGGGGGGTTGACTTTTGAATCAATTAGAATTAAGCTATGGGGAAGTTGAATAATTTAATTTTATCGTAATTATTTCGTAATATAATATTAATGGAAAACGGACATTTTATTTTAAATTAAATAAACTCTAAAAATTTACCGTGAATAGGTAATTCACGAAAAGGAGAAAAATATGACAATTTTAGTTGTTGAAGACGAGTATAAAATCACTCGTTTTATTCAAAGAGGCCTTGAGATGGAACATTACACCGTTGACGTGGCCTATGACGGGGAAGAGGCGCTCAAGAAGGTTGGGGTTAACGACTATGACTTAATTATCCTCGATCTGATGTTGCCTAAAAAAGATGGCATAGAAGTTTGCAAAGAAATCAGGGAAAGAAAAATTGATGCTCCGATTATTATGTTGACTGCGAGAGATACGATTGAAGATCGTATCCGCGGCCTTGATCAGGGCGCCGATGATTATGTTGTAAAACCTTTTGCTTTCGGAGAATTACTGGCAAGAATCAGGGCCTTACTACGCCGGGAAAAAACAGTTAAAAGGTCAGTTTTGCAGATAGCTGATTTGGTTTTGGATCCCGCGACCCACGAGGTGACAAGAAACGGAAATCCTATAAGCCTGACAAGTAAGGAATATCGGCTGCTTGATTATTTTATGCGTCGGCCGGGACAGGTTTGCACAAGAACCATGATTGGCGAACATATTTGGGGATATAATTTTGTTGATAGCAGTAACGTGATTGATGTTTCAGTCAGCAATCTCCGTAAAAAAGTAGACGGCGGTCATTCTCTCCAATTGCTTAAAACAGTCAGAAACGTTGGCTATAAAATAATTCAGGATGTTAAGTAATTTTCCGGTGTCCGGGAATAAGGGGACGGTCAAATGAAACCTTGGCCAAAAATAAAATTACAGGAATCCTGTAAAAATTTGTACGGAAAAACCAGGGCGCACTTTTCGGATTACTGGTTGTTTTATCTTTTAAGCAGTATCGGATGGATTTTGGGCATTTTCTATTTTTTGGAATCTTATCGCGGACATGATTTTATTTCGTGGGAATATTTAAAAATCTTTGGTTACAAAATTGCTTTCCTGGATTTAATAAATAGTTTTTGGATAGCTCTTTCCGTAGCAACTCTAATTTTAAGTTCATTTTTTTACTGCAAGGGAAGACTAGCGCTTAAAAATAGAATACAGTTAGAAAAAGAGCTGCAGAAAAGACAGATTGAAGAGGATCGTATTAGCGAATTTTATGAAAAAATAATTGAGAATGTTCCTGTAAGCATAGTAACGCTGGATAAGGAAGGAAGCGTTGTCTCTGTAAATCCATATTTTTATGTTTTAGCCGAGAAGCCGCCAACCGGGAGAACGGGGAAAAAAATTTTTGATTTTTCCTTCGTGAAGAAATCAGATGAATTACGCAATAAATATCTAAATCTTCTTGATAGCGGGGTAGCCTTTAGACATTATAACTGTCATTACCAGGCGTCCTTGGAAAAACCTCCTAAATACATCGATATTTATGCGGTTCCGCTTAAAGATAGGAACGGAAAAATAGAGGGAGCAATCTCGATTGCCCAGGATAACACTGAGGCTTTTTATGCGTTGGAAGCGGTAAGGAATCAGGCTAGACAACTTTACCTTATCAACCAGGTTTCAAGGGCCATAAATTCAGTTTTAAATCTCAGCGAAGTTTTGTGGTTAATTTTGAGGAATGCGGTTAAGCTTACTAATGCGGTAAGTGGCGCCATATTGCTTCTTGAAAATCAAGATAAACTGGCAGTTAAGGAAGCATACAATATGCCTCCCGGATGGCAAAATTTAAATATTAAAATTGGACAAGGTCTTTCCGGGCACGCTGCTTTTATAAAACAGCCGTATTGTAGCAATGACGTTAGAAACGACAGTTACTATATAGGTGGACCGGAGATGGAGAGTGTAAAGTCGGAGCTAGCGGTTCCTATTCTTTTAGAAAAAAATGTTATCGGAGTCATTAAAATCGACAGCGACGAGTTGGGAAGGTTTAAGGATACTGACATAGAATTAATGACCACATTGGCAAACAATGCGGCAATTGCTATCGTGAACAGTCAGCTTTATGAAGAAGTAAAAAATTTAAATAAAACCTTGGAGGAAAAAGTGAAACTGAGGACAGAGGAATTGGAAAACGCTAATCAAAAATTAGCTAAGGCCGTTGAATTAAAATCACAATTTATTGCTGACGCTTCGCATGAATTGCGCACGCCATTGACTATTATAAAGGGGAATCTTGATCTGGCGTTATGGGATAAAGAAATTTCCGCGAAAGATCTTTGCGAAACATTAAAAATCATTGATGAAGAAGTCGGGCACATGTCCGGGATTTTAGCCGACCTGATGATTTTAACTCATGCCGGAGCTGGCAAGCTTAACCTTAAGAAAGCGACGGCGAGCCTCGATAATATTTTAAAAACTGCCGCCCAATCAATGGAAGTGTTGGCAAAGGAAAAGAACATTAGAATTGAGGTAGTTGATAATGGAAAAATAAACGCCATAATCGACGAAAATAAATTTTTAAAAATGATTTTAAATCTCGTTTCTAACGCTGTAAAATACGGAAAAGAAAACGGATGGGTCAAATTGAAAGCTGAAACGGATCAAAAAGAAATCAGAGTGTCAATATCGGACAACGGAATCGGAATCCCCAAAGAGGAAGCGCCGTTTATTTTTGAAAGATTTTATCGCGTTGATAAAGTCCGTACGCGAGAATTGATCGGCGGCAGTGGCTTGGGATTGGCCATCTGTAAATCAATTGCCGAGGCGCACGGGGGGTACATAGACGTGCAAAGCGAGCTCGGGGTAGGAAGCCAATTCACGGTTCATTTGCCTAACAAAAAAATTGATTTTATTGAGGGTTGACAAAAAAGGATAGTAGGTTAAGATTAAATATTTCTCGCTCTAGAAACTAGGTAATCTGCCCAACGATCTTGAGGGGGTGGTTGGGCAGGTTCCTTAGGTTGAGGGTCGGTTGATGGTTTCCTGACCCTAATGATCGTGCACCGGAGTAACCATGGGAAGAGGAAGGACTACGCAGAAATGCGTAATTATCACGACGAGAGGCAGGCGTGCCGCGGATCTGGCTGGACTCTTCGAGCGGAAAGGCTACGAAGTCAAGAAGATCCGAGGCGAAGACGATCTCCGGAAAGCGGCTTCTGACGGCCGTCTCGAGGCGAACGTGATTCTCGCCGACGAGGCATCCCTTGTCCCCGAAAGTATGGAAGTAATCGGGGAGCTGCGGGAAAGAAACCGGAAAGCTGACATTTTCGTCATTTCGGATGACGGAAAGGTTCCCTGGCTGCGCGAAGCCTCCATGGATGGTGTCATTGAATTCATCACCGGCCCCTTTCCTCCCTTCAGCTACCTTTGGACGATTATCCAGAGGAAGGAGAGGATGGAGGTAGATCGCGCTTTCCGCAGGCTGCCTCACGATTCGCTCCGAACCGTGGCAAGGGCCTTTAGTCCGGGGGCGGAAAAATTTGTTTTCGCTCTTCGCGACAATCAACTCATCGAAACGGTTGCTTTGAAGCTGGTCTACCGCGGTGTAAAGCACGTGATCTGTGTTTCGGTACAGGTCGGCTGTACTATCGGTTGCCGTTTTTGCGCGACCGGGCAGGTAAAATTCAGCCGCAACCTTTCGGCCGAAGAAATTGTCGGGCAGGTCAGAAAAACGCTCGGCCGAAGCACTTTCGGCCAGGAAGTTCTGAACGGCCGTAAGCCTTTCCATATTACGTATATGGGTGAAGGCGAAACGATGATGAATTACACTGCCGTAATGGAAGCTACAAGGGTTCTCCGTGA
>CAYZNO010000039.1:0-6954 GCA_964479685.1 uncultured Gammaproteobacteria bacterium | reverse complement strand
TTTTCGCCGGCAGTTTTATTCTTGCTTCTATCGCCATTCCTCTGCTATTTCTTTTTACAATATTATTCTTTAAAGGATCAGTCACTATTTTCTCATTTAAGACGGTGGAAAATTCGTCGAATCTTCTTTCCGCTCTAGGCTGGAATTTTCCAACCACCGTGAACCACTTTCAACCGCTTCTTGATATTATTTACACCTACGGAAAAAATATCCCATTCTTAATTTTAGGTTTTGGTCTCGCCGGATATTTTCTAATAAAAAAACATCTCCCACAGGCGATTATTTTTATGACAGTTTTTTCGGCCCTAATTATAAATTACATTTTAATCAAACTTTTTATTGACTTTCCTGCCCTGATAAAATACGAACAAAATATTTTTCCGGAACGAATCCTCGAAATCAGCTTTTATTTTTTGCTTCCCCTCTTCCTTTTCGCGCTTTACCAATTCTTCGCTAAACTAGAAACGCAAAAAAAATCTCTAAAAATTTTTTTCTTTATACTTTTCCCGCTTCTCCTGACTTTTTCTCTTTACTATTCCTACCCCAAGGACGACGGCGAAGATTATCAAATTGACCGCGGCTATTCAGTTTCGGCTTCCGATATTTACGCCGTGCAACAAATAGAAAAAGACGCATCCGGCGCCGACTATATTGTCCTTGCGAACCAAAGCGTTTCCGCCGCGGCCGTCCGCGAGTTCGGTTTCAACCGATATTACGGTCCGCATTTCTATTACCCGATTCCGACCGGCGATCCACTATATCAGTCATATTTGAAAATGGTCTATGAGGCGCCGACGCGCGCTACGGTCACTGAGGCGTCAAACCTCACCGGCGTCCGACTAGTTTATTTTGTCCTCAACAAGTACTGGACCGACTCAGAAAAAATCAGCAAGGAAGCCAAAATCGAAGCCGACAAAGAAATCAGCATTGACAATGGAAAAATTTTGATTTTTAAATATCAACTTTAATTAATAACTAACCAAACATATGAATAAGATACTGGAAGAATTCAAACAGTTCGCCATCAAGGGCAACGTCGTCGATCTGGCAGTCGGCGTCATCATCGGCGCCGCTTTTGGAAAAATAATCTCCTCACTGGTGAATGACGTCGTTATGCCCATACTTGGCACGCTCTTCGCCGTAAATTTCTCGACTCTTTATATTATGGCGCGCCATACCATGATAACTTACGGGGCATTTCTCCAGGCAATCGTTGACTTTCTGATTGTTGCCTTAGCTCTTTTCTTCTTCGTAAAATTTATTAATAAATTTAAAAAACAAGAAGCGGCCAAACCGGCCGAACCGACTCCGGAAATAAAACTCCTCACCGAAATCCGCGATTCGCTAAAAAGATAAAAACAGAAATTAAAACGCCCCTCTTTTAAAGAGGGGCGTTTTAATTATGTTCGCAAAAATTCCTACTGTGAAGCCTGATTGTTTTCCCCGGAAATCGGCGCCGGTGCCGTGGGCATCGCCGGCCTCAACTGAATTGTTTTGGCGGTAATACTGCCATCCTGGTTTATCTCACCACTTGCTATTACATTTTCGCCAACCACAAAATCTTCGCCAGTGCCTTTTGCCGACTTAGTGATCTCCGTCAAGTCAGAAAAAAAGATAATTTTGGAACCGCCGTCCGGTAATTTGATCGTCAAACTTTTTTCATCTTTAGAAATAATTTCTCCGCTAGTAAAACTTCCGTTACCTTGCCTTACGCCGTTGGGGCTCATCTGCCCAAAACGCTGCTGCCGCTCGCTGGCGGAAAGATTTCCAAAATTTGGAAAATTTCCGCTCTTTTCATTCTTACTTTCGCCATATTTAATTCCCCCATAAAAAGCTCCGACTCCCACTACGATAATAATCGCTATAAAAATCGGCAATATTTTTTTCATAATTTTTTTCTTTTAAAAAATTATTAATTGTTTTTTATTCGTAACGTAAAGCCTGGATCGGATTGAATTTCGAAGCTCTTCTAGCGGGGTAATACCCGAAAATATTTCCGATCGCGGCCGAGACGCCGAAAGCCAGGGCAACAGACATCAGCGAAATTTTCGTGTTTATTCCCCCAAATTTGTACACGCCGATTGAGGCCAGCCAGCCGAAAAAGATTCCTAACACACCGCCGATTAGGGTTAATGTTATAGCCTCAGCCAGAAATTGCATGCTGATATCTTTTCCTTTGGCCCCAATGGCCTTTCGAAGACCTATTTCTCTGGTTCGCTCCGTCACGGTGGTCAACATCATATTCATAATCCCAATACCACCAACTACGAGTGAGATCCCCGCGATTGAACCAAGCAACAAGGACAGTGTGTTGGCGATCGAC
Source organism: uncultured Gammaproteobacteria bacterium (assembly GCA_964479685.1). Lineage (GTDB taxonomy): Bacteria > Patescibacteriota > Patescibacteriia > XYB2-FULL-38-15 > XYB2-FULL-38-15 > JBGSRW01. The sequence goes on along the minus strand of CAYZNO010000039.1, from coordinate 4,631 downwards.
GAGGCACTTTCCACAATATCGGCCTGATTCATGATTCTAAAATCAGCCGAATCCGGATCTGGAATATTGTGCCTGATAAGCAAGAGACTTGTGACCTCTTCTTGGAGAGCCGCCATTGATTCAGCGTCTTGCGCTTGGATACTGATAGTGCTGAGGTAATCCTTTCCGACTAAAAATTTTTGCGCCGAGGTCAGGGGAACAAAAATCATATCATCTTGACTTCCAAAACCGCTACCTCCTTTGGATTTAGTCACACCTATAACCTTAAACTCAATTCCTTTTATTCTGACTGCTTTTCCGACAGCATCAACATCCTCCCCGAAAAGATCATCGCGGGCGTTTGGACCTAAAACCGCAACTTTAGACAAACTTTTTATATTTTGCTCAGAAATAAAAGATCCAAAATCAATTTCAACGTTTCTCACCTCCGGATACGCCGAAACCGTGCCAACAACCGAAGTATTGGTATTTTTCCCCTTGCTCATAACCTGATACCGCCCGGAAATTTCCGGCGCTACTGCCTTGGCCAGCGGTACTTCTTTGGCAATTGCTTCGGCATCAGCCATGGTTAGTGTCTGAGAAGATCCCCATCCGGCGCTTACCCCGGTTGTACGCTGCGCTCCCGGCATAACCTGAATCAGATTGGAACCAATAGCCTTGATATTGGATTCAATTGATCCTTGTGCGCCCTGCCCAATAGAAACCATAGCAATAACCGAGCCGATACCAATAACAATCCCGAGAATTGTCAGACCGGAACGCGCTTTATTCGCCCAAAGAGCCAAAAAAATTTCTTCTAATAAATCTGATATTCTCATAAATGATTAACGCATCTCTTCGCGCCATTCTTCTCGTCGCTCACGATTAAACCGTCGCGGATAGTAATGATACGGTCGGCATGTTCAGCCACATACCTTTCGTGAGTAATTATCACGATAGTGCGTTTCTGATCTCGGTTTAAAGCCTGAAAAGTATCGAGAACGACATCACCGGTTTTGGTATCCAAATTGCCGGTCGGCTCGTCGGCCAAGAGCAAAGAAGGATTATTAACTAGCGCCCGGGCGATCGCGACGCGCTGCATCTGGCCACCGGAAAGCTGGTTTGATAAATGGTAAAAATGGGATTCGTCAAGCCCCGCGTCGCAAAGCGCGGCTTTAGCTTTTTTCTCCCGTTCCTCTTTGGAAATACCCGTGTAAATTAACGGCAAAGCTACATTGCGTAGAACAGTAGCTCTCGGCAAAAGATTGAACGACTGAAAAACAAAACCTATTTTATTTTTTCTGATATCGGCCAGCTCATTGTCGGAAAGCTCGGCAACATTTTTCCCGTCGAGTAGATATTCTCCAGAGGTCGGAATATCGAGAGCGCCGATAATATTCATGAGAGTCGATTTCCCCGATCCGGACGGACCCATGATAGCCACGAATTCTCCATCACTAATAGAAAAAGACAAACCTTTCAAAACTAAAACCTCATTTTCGCCGGTAAGATATTTCTTTGTTATATTTCTGCACTCAATCATAAAAGGAATATGCAAAAATCTACCTGCCCATTACTGGCGGAGTACCTCCGCCCATTTCGAACAAGCCCCGGCTGGAAGAATTCGAAGAGGCCGAAGAACTTGGTGAACTGGACGAGCTTATAGTCCTTATGATAATCTGATCGCCCTCTTTAAGCCCGCTCGTAACTTCTGTCGACGAATCGTTTGCTAAACCTGTCTGTATTTCCTGCTGGCGCAAAGACGATAAAGCAATGCCGCCTGCCACACCAAGTGAATCGGATGATACCGTTTCGCCGGACATCTCCACATAATTAATTTCGCCGAAAATTTTAATCGCCGAATTCGGGATAAGAAGCACGTCCTGCTTTACGCCGGTGACAATCGAAGCGGAAACGCTCATACCCGGTTTAACCCGTTCGTCTTGGGTATCAAAAATAATTTTCACATTGTAAGTCACAACGCCTTGCGTTACCGTACCCAAAGTATCAACTTCGGCCACCTCTCCGGTAATTGTGAGGTCTGAAACGGCATCAAAGGTCAAGGTTGACTTTTGTCCCTCTTTTACCTGAGCCACATCAACTTCGTTCAGAGAAATTTCGGCGATACGCTGACTGGTAATCAGAGTCGCTACCGCCGTGCCGGAAGAAATATCATTCCATTTTTTAACATTGACCGCGGCAATAACCCCATCAAAAGGCGCGCGGATCGTGTAATCGGCTAAATTTTCCTGGGCATCAGCAAGTGCGTTGACTCTCTGTTCCACGGTAAGTTGTTGAGATAATATTTCCAATTCATCCGCTCCGGCTTTTAAATCTTCCAACGACTGTTTTCTCTCTTTAACGGTTTCCTTGGCGGCCTCTATTTCGTCTTCGTCGGCGGGATTTTTTATTTTATCGAGCGATTGGGTTTTTTCCTCGATATTCCTTTCGGCTGTCAAGATCGCGTCATTGCCGTTTTTTATAGTAGTTTTAATCGATAAAAGGTTCATGAGTTGGCTGCTGGTTGTCCCGGTATAATTGCCAAGGCTCGCAATATGGCTGTTTGAAACCTGGCTCGGGGTTATGCCTCTTTCCGTCAGTTTGTCTTGATAAAACTGGATCAAGTTGTTGGTGCTCTTCACGGCCTCGGCAATATCTTTTGTCGTGTCATAAGTTTCATCTATCAACGCTTCAATTGCTCCGTCTCCCGAAGACCGATTGGCTTCTTTATAATCTTCAAAATTTTTATCATAAGCGTCTCTCGCCGCCCGGTATTTATTGTAAGCGTCAGTCCGGTATGACAGGGCGTTTCCGTCGTAAATATTCACTGCGTCCGCATAATAATCTAAATTCCACTGGTTGGAACTTAAAGTGTTCGAAAAGAGCACGTCATGCAATCCGGCCATGACGTTAGGCAAATCAAGAAAAGCGCTGGCGACGGTGTTAAAGCCATCTTCGTAAAATTTAGCCAAATCTTCCTCTGCTTTTTGCTTTGCTTCCCGGGCCGAGGTAAGCGCGTTTTCCGCCTGTAATAAAGTCAGGCTGTCCGGCGGTTCTTGCAATTTAGCCAGATTTCTCTCGGCTTGCTTTAACGAATTTTCCGCCTGAAGGAGAGCGAGCGCGTCGGGCGGTGCGATTATTTTTTTAAAAGACAGTTTAGCCGTGGCTAAATTCATTTCGGCGTCTCTCACGGCCCGGTAGGCTTCCTTGGCATCAATTTTAACCAAAGCGTCGCCGGCTTTGACCTCCTGCCCCTTTTTAACGTTTATTGCCAAAATATCGCCGGAAACTTTGGCCTTGACGTCAATTTGATCTTGGGCGGAAATTTGCCCACTGCCGGAAACCGATGTTATAAGCGTCCCCTTTTCCACCGCGGCTAAAACATAGCGGGTTTCGGCAACGCCGTTTCCCCTCAGATTGGTTACTCCGTAATATCCGCCAACCGCTGCCAAAACAACCAAAACCAATGAGGTAATTTTATGATCAACTACCAACTTTATAATTTTTTTCAACATAAACTATCTTAAAAAAAATTAATTCCTAACGAACCGGCATGGGCGGCAAAGCTTCCCCGGAAGGAAACTGGGCTGATGCGGGACTCGGCATCACTCTTATAAGCTTTGCTTCAATCTGCCCGACATTATTCGGTTCGCCAACCACCACTACGGTATCATCGACTTTAAGATCGGAAATTTTTATTGTCTCCCGCAGGCTTCTTATTACCGTTTTTTCGTCAACCAGAATTACCTTTTCCGCGTTACTCGCGCCGCCGACAATAATTTGCTGGCCGTCGATTTTTATGATCTTGCCGAAAGTTCCGTTGGCATCCAGAAAATCCCGATCGCCAAAACCCGGCGCGAATCCGCCCCGCGGCCCGCCGAAATTACGGTGATAATTATCGCTCCACCGGCAGGAAAAATTCGCCTTTCTTTCGCCGACGAACATGCCCGCCTTGAAAATAAAGAGGACGACGCCCAGGCCAACAATCCCTAAAATCACGCCCTGAAAAATTTTTGACTGAAAAATTTTGTTGATGTCCATAAATTTATGTTTTAACTAATTTTTTAGAAGATGTAATTATATTGATATTTTTCACCAATAACCTCATCGATTCTAGAAAAATTAAAGATACCGACGTCAGGACTAGCAAACCCATTATCGGCAAGGTTTCGAGAAGCGACATAGCAAAACTTTGCCAATAGGCGACTACGATTTCAAAATCAGAAAAGAGCAAGGAAAAAAACCGAGTAAACCCCGAATCGACAAATTCCGAATGCACCGACTGAAAGGCTGGAATGAAAGCAATAACCGAAAAAATGGCGCTTGCGGTAAAAATAAAAATTCGCCGGCGGATGGAAATACCCCGTTCTTTCTCGATACGATTAACAACCGTCTCAAGAAGGCCCGGGAAGGGCTCGTTCGGCTTTATTTTAGCAAAAAGTTTTTCGTAATTTTGGCTCATATTGCTGTTTGGCCGCAAAAAAGAGGCCCATTTTTAGTATACGAATGAGACCCCATTTTTGGTGCGTTAATTATTATTTTTTAGGATAATTTCTCGTAGGGCGATGAGCCCCCTTCTGTGCCGACTCTTAACAGTATCAAGGGGTTCGCCCAAGAGGTCAGCGATTTCCTGAAAGGTAAATTGGTCGTTG
>CAYZNO010000038.1:4325-7057 GCA_964479685.1 uncultured Gammaproteobacteria bacterium | reverse complement strand
GGGGCAAAGCCAGATTTATACATGGAATTCAAAATGGTTTTCCAAGAAAGACTACATTGCCAGATTAAGGCAGGATATTTTGATGCGGGAATTTTTGCGTAAGACCCTGAAAGAAGCAGCGGTCGCAAAAATTGAAATAGAAAGAACGGCTAATGCCGTTACCGTTATTATCCATTCGGCAAAACCAGGTCTTATTATCGGCCACGCCGGGACTGGCATCGAGGATTTAAAGAAAAAAATAAAGGAAAAATTTTTGGATAAAAAAACAACTTTAAACCTTAACGTGCAGGAAGTTCAGAATCCTAGTTTGTCAGCCGAGGTCGTTATCCAGTCTATGATTTCCGATATCGAAAAAAGAATCCCTTTTCGCAGAGTAATGAAACAAACTATTGCAAGGGTGGAGAGAGCGGGAGCCCAGGGCGTCAAGGTCGTCTGCTCTGGAAGGCTTGATGGCGCGGAAATTGCCAGAGAGGAAACCCTGAGTTCGGGAAAGATACCGCTGCATACTCTTAGAGCCGATATTGATTACGCGAGTAGCGCGGCTTTCACGATTTATGGAGCAATCGGAATTAAAGTTTGGATTTATCGCGGAGAAATATTTAAAAAGAAAGTAGCCGTATAAATATATGTTGATGCCTAAAAAAGTAAAACATCGCAAGGCTTTTAAAGGAAGAAGAAGGGGAAAAGGTAAAGCCACAAGAAAAAACGAAATCAGTTTCGGAAGTTTTGGATTACTTTCTCTCGGGCATGCGTGGGTAACTTCAAGACAGCTCGAAGCGGTGAGAAGGGTATTGATCAGGGCTATGAAAAAGGGCGGCAAAATTTGGATCAGAGTTTTTCCGGATAAACCAATCACAACAAAAGGCAACGAAATTCCAATGGGCGGAGGCAAGGGAGCCGTGGACCACTACATTGTCCCGGTAAAGCCAGGCACGATATTATTTGAGATGGATGGCGTTCCCGCCGACGCCGCCCTTGAGGCGATGAGATTAGCCGGCTACAAGCTTCCAGTAAAAACTAAAGTTGTTGCTAAATAAAAATTATGAAATTCAAGGAATTAAAGATGAAAAGCGACAAGGAACTTGAGGCGACTCTTTCCGCGGCGAAAGAAAATCTCCAGATTTTGAAATTCAAAGTCGCCGCCAAACAGATGAAGGATGTAAGAGAAATAAGAGTTGTAAAAACTCAAATCGCCCAGATAATGACTCTTTTGGAGCAGAGGAAACGCGAATCTAAAAATAAGGAAAAATAAAAATTTGTTTATGACAGAAAATACGAAAAATAGGAAGAATTTCCAGGGGACGGTCGTTTCCCATCGCATGGATAAAACTGCGGTTGCAAGGGTTGACCGGATAAAGGCGCATTCAAAGTACAGAAAGCGTTATCGCACCAGCAAAAAATACAAAGTTCATGATGAAAAAAATGAATGCAAGACCGGAGACATAGTAATTTTTGAAGAATGCCGGCCGATTTCCAAGGAAAAAAGATGGCGACTGGTAAAGATAGTCAAAAAGTTAAATGGTTAAATAGTTAATTAATTTTTAGGGTATGGCGGTTGGGTTACCACAAATGGAAAATTGTTTAATAACAGAAAAACAATCAACCAATTAACTGATTAACCGAAATATATGGTTCAACATCGAACAATGTTAAAAGTGGCAGATAACACGGGCGCGAAGAAACTTCAGTGCATCAAGGTTTTGGGCGGCTACAAAAAGAGATACGCGCGTCTTGGCGATATCATTACTTGCGTCGTGAAAGAGGCGGTGCCGCACGGCATGGTCAAAAAAAGCGATGTTGTGCACGCCGTGATTATAAGAACCCACAAGGAAACTCGCCGGCCGGATGGAACCTATATAAGGTTTGATGATAACGCGGCCGTGATAGTTGATAAAAAAAGCAAAGAGCCAAGAGGCACGAGAATTTTCGGACCGGTGGCGAGAGAAATACGCGGCAAAGGATTCATGAAAATAATTTCATTGGCTCCAGAAGTTTTATAGAAGAAAATAATGGGTAAAGAAATATGAAAATAAAAAAAGGCGACAAAGTAAAAATTATAGTCGGGAAAGATAGCGGTAAAGAGGGCAAAGTCCTGGCGGTTTTTCCGGAAAAGAAAAGATTGACTGTCGAGGGTTTGAATTTAGTTGTCAAACACATGCGCCCGCGTCGAGGAGGGGAAAAGGGGCAGAGAATCCAATTCCCGGCGCCGATGAACGTCTCTAATGTTCTCGTTGTTTGCCCTAAGTGCAGCAAGCCGGCTAGGATAGGCTATAAAATTCTTGAGAACAAGAAAAAAGTGAGACTATGCAGGCAGTGTAAGGAAGTTATTGATTAAAAAAATAAGGGCCGGATGCGCCTAAAGTTATGGAAAAAGAATCAAGATTGAAAATTAAATATCAAAATGAAGTTGTCCCCGCGCTCGAGGCTAAGTTTGGTTATAAAAATGTTTTTGCGGTGCCGAAAATTGAGAAGGTGGTGGTCAGCGCCGGACTTTCGCAGGGATTGAAAGACGCGAAGTTCCTGGATATTGTTGATGAAACTTTGAGAAAAGTCACTGGCCAAAAACCTGTGAAAACTTTGGCTAAAAAATCTATTTCTAATTTTAAAATCAGAAAAGGCATGCCAATCGGGGCAATGGTTACTCTCCGCGGCAAAAGGATGTATGATTTTCTTGATAAATTAATAAACGTAACTTTCCCCCGCGTTCGCGATTTCAGAGGGCTCTCGTCAGA
>CAYZNO010000038.1:0-4315 GCA_964479685.1 uncultured Gammaproteobacteria bacterium | reverse complement strand
TCGTCAGAACTTTTGGATAGAGAATGAAATTTATCAGTCGGGTTCAGGGAAGATATAGCTTTCCCGGAAATAAAATCCGAAGAAATAGAAAAAATGCACGGACTGCAAGTAACCGTCAAAACTACGGCTGAAAATAAAGAGCAGGGATTGGAATTATTAAAATCGCTAGGATTTCCTTTTAAAGAAGAATAAAAAGAATATATGGCAACAGAAGCTCAAATTTCTAAATCGCTTAAAAAACCGAAATTTAAATCCCGGGTTGTCAGGCGTTGCTGGCATTGCGGACGAAAAAGGGGATATATGCGCAAGTTCGCGCTTTGTAGGATTTGCTTCAGGGAACTCGCTAACCGGGGAGAAATAGCGGGCATTACTAAGTCTAGCTGGTAAGGTTTCTAAAACTATTTAAATTATCGCAACAATACTATGGATCCAATTTCAGACATGCTAACCAGAATTAGAAATGCGGTGCTCGCGAGAAAACCGGAGGTTGTTGTTCCTTATTCGAGGATCAAGTTTGAGATAGCCAAAATAATGGAAGGCGAAAAATTTATATCGGGGAGCGAAGTTATGGATAAGGGGAAACAATTCAAAGTTTTTCTAAAATACAGAGACGACAAATCTCCGGTGATAAGAAATTTGAAAAGAATTAGCAAGCCGGGTAAGAGAGTATACGCTCCGAAAGACAAACTGCCAAAAGTTTTGGGCGGCATGGGCATAGCTGTCGTTTCCACTTCTCAAGGTCTTATGACCGCCAAAGAAGCCCAAAAAAAAGGATTGGGTGGCGAAGTTATTTGCGAAATATATTAAAAATATTAATAGTTAACTATCAACGGTTAACGAAAACCAGAATGTCAAGAATCGGGAAAAAACCAATAATGATACCAAAAGGCGTCGAAGTGAAGATCGACCAGAATTTGATTACTGCCAAGGGGCCAAAAGGGGAAGTCTCAGAGAAGATACATCCGCACGTTACGGTAACTTCGGACAACGGCGAGATTAAAGTCACAGTTAAAAATCCGGAAGCGAAAGAAGACAAGGCTCTCTGGGGCCTTTATGGCAGTCTAATAAAGAATATGGTGGCAGGGGTTACTAAGGGGTTTGAAAAGAAATTAGAAATAAATGGCGTTGGCTTCAGGGCTCAGGTATCAGGCGAGAAAATTCTGCTTAGTCTTGGGTTTTCCCATCAGGTTGAATTTGATATCCCAAAAGGCATTACAGCGAAAATAGATAAAAATATTATTTCTGTCGAGGGGATAAACAAACAACTGGTCGGCGAAACCGCCGCAAGATTAAGAAGCCTAAAACCGCCTGAACCTTACAAGGGCAAGGGGATAAAATATGTTGATGAAACGATCAGAAAGAAAGCTGGTAAGGCGGCCAAGGCTGCTGGTGCCGGGGCAGGCGCTTAAAAAGAAAAAGTTTTTATAAAATATGGATTCGCAGAAAATAAAACAAGAGAAAAAAAGATTAAGAAACGCAAGGATAAGAGCGAAAATTTTTGGTACGGCAAAACGGCCGAGGCTTTGTGTTTCCCGAAGTTCGAAACACGTGATGGTGGAACTGATTGACGATAACAGCGGGCGCGCTATCACCACAATTTTCGATTTATCTTTAGGGAAGAAGACGGTGGGCAATAAAAAACGGACCGTCGCGACTGCGCCAAAGGATTTAGGTGGCAGAACAACTAAAGTTGCTATAGCTTTCGAGGTTGGCAAGATGATAGCAAAAAAAGCGAAAGAAATGGGAATAGAAGCTGTAGTTTTTGATAGACGCGGTTTTAAATATCATGGACGGGTGAAGGCGGTTGCCGACGGCGCAAGAGAAGGCGGACTTAAGTTTTAATTTTTTATTGATTTATAAATATGTTTAGCAGGGGCCAAAATCAAGGAAAAGGGAAAGGGGGAAGAGATAAGGGATTCGAGAAAGAGAAAGAATTTGATCAAAAAATTCTTGAGGTAGCCCGCGTTACAAGAGTCACTTCCGGAGGCAAAAGAATGAAATTCCGGGCTTGTGTTATTGTTGGAGATAAAAAGGGGCGTGTTGGCTCGGCCGTTGCCAAGGGCGTGGACGTTACGCAGGCCGTGGCTAAGGCCTCAATCAAAGCCGAGAAAAACTTGGTTACGGTTCCGTTGCGCAACGAAACCATTCCTCACGAAGTTAAAGAAAAATTCGGCGCGGCCGTTGTTCTCCTGAAGCCGGCGCCAAAAGGCACCGGGGTTAAGGCCGGAGGCGCGATGAGGACTGTTCTTGAGCTTGCTGGCGTGCCTAACGTAGTCGGAAAAATCTTGGGGTCGAAAAATAAAATTAATAACAGTCGGGCGACGCTAAACGCTTTATTAAAATTAAGACCAGACGTGAGGAGATGAAATTATCAAGTTTGTCGGTTTAAAAATTTTGCAAAGTCATCTTTAAACGATCAACCAATTAACCTTATATGGCGTTAACATTACATACAATTAAATCTTTACCCAAATCGAGGAAAAAGGTGAAGCGGGTCGGCCGAGGTCTTGGCAGCACCGGCACGTATAGCGGCCGTGGCCAAAAAGGCCAACGGGCGAGATCTGGCGGAAGAAAAGGATTGAAATTGATGGGTATGAAAAAGTTGATACAGTCGACCCCCAAGTTGCGCGGATTTAAAAGTTTTTATCCGAAGTTCACTGTGGTTAATCTTTCTGACTTGGAAAATAAATTCAAAGATAATGATAAGGTTAATCCGAGAACATTGCTTGAGAAGGGATTAGTTGGTAAAATTAACACAGAAGTCAAGATTTTGGGCAGTGGAGACCTCACTAAAAAACTGATATTGGAAGATTGTGGGATTTCTGCGAGCGCCAGGGAAAAGATCGAGAAAGCAGGCGGTAAAGTCGCGACAAAATAAGGAATTAGCGGATTAGAAAGCACTAATTCGCTAATTAGTTTATTAAACACATATGTGGCAAAAATTAGTTCAAATTTGGAAACTTCCAGATCTTAGAAGAAACATTATTTTTATTTTGGTCATGCTTGGTATTTTCCGTTTGGCTGCTCATATCCCGGTTCCGGGGATAAATGTAGAAAACCTGAAGAAATTTTTTGAGTCAAATCAGATGCTCGGGTTGCTTAACGTTTTTTCGGGCGGCAGTATGGAAAATTTTTCAGTTGTCATGTTGGGGGTTGCGCCGTATATCACCGCCTCGATTATCTTCCAACTTTTAATAATGATTATCCCACGGCTTGAGGAACTCTCGAAAGAGGAATACGGGAAAAAGAAAATAAATCAGTGGACAAGGATCTTGGCCGTACCGTTAGCCGCTCTTCAAGCATATGGCATGATTGCTATGTTTCGCCAGTCGGCTAATCCGATTATTACTGATGTTTCGGCCTGGAGTTTATTCAGCACTATTATAACAGTGACGGCCGGCACGATTTTTCTGATGTGGATTGGCGAACTTATTTCTGAGAAGAAGATCGGTAACGGTATTTCTCTGATTATATTTGCGGGAATTATTACTGGTTTACCGGGAGCGGTCCAGCAGGCGCTTGTTGTTTTTGATGCTTCACAAATTTTTAATTTTGTTATTTTCGCGGTAATCGCAATCGTAACTATTGTCGGGGTAGTAATCATTACCGAAGGGCAGCGGCAGGTGCCGGTCTCTTACGCCAAGCAGGTCCGCGGCAACAGAATGTACGGCGGCATGTCGACTCATTTGCCTTTGCGGGTAAATATGGCCGGCGTGATCCCAATTATCTTTGCTATCTCAATAATTTTATTTCCGCCGATGATCGCGCAGTTTTTCGTGCAGGCGAAGACCGCCTGGATATCCGGAGCGGCTCAATGGGTAATTGATATTTTTCAGAATCAGCTCGTGTACGGAATCTCATACTTTATTTTAGTCTTTGGCTTTACTTATTTTTATACGGCGGTTATTTTTCACCCCCAGCAAATCGCTGACAATCTTCAGAAAAACGGCGGTTTTATCCCTGGCATCAGGCCGGGGGCCCATACAGCCGGCTATCTTGCCGCCACAACCTCAAGAATTATTTTAGCCGGTGCTCTTTTTCTAGCGGTTATCGCCGTTTTACCGATGATATTGCAGTCTGTTACCGGTGTTAAGGTTTTGCAATTCGGCGGAACAAGCGTTCTGATCGTTGTTTCTGTGGTTATTGAAACTATCAGACAAATTGATTCCCAACTGACAATGCGCGAATACGAAGGGTTATAAAAATTTTAAATTTTAAATTTAAAATTTTATATGGGCATTTTTTCCTTTCTAGGAGGAAAAGCAAAAAAACAAGGGATGCTCTTTGCCACCTCTCTCGAAGTAGAAAAAAATCT
>CAYZNO010000037.1:0-7111 GCA_964479685.1 uncultured Gammaproteobacteria bacterium | reverse complement strand
GTATCGGCTTCATAAACTAAATGGGTTCCGCCCTGTAAATCAAGGCCGAGACGAAACGGCAGTTTATAAAATTGCGGCAAACCGATGCCGGTGGTTTTCCGGAGCCAATCAACGCCTTTATCGTAGTAGTTTGGATAATCGAGCAGTCCGGCAAGCAGCGTGACCGCGAGAATTAAAACAATGAGCCACCAAACTTTGGCTCTGGGCGCCTTAAAGATTTTTTTTCCCGCGTTTGCGAAGAATCTTTTGATTTTGTTCATAAAAAATAAAAATTATCCTCCTTTGGATATTTTATGAGTTTAGCGCAAATTGATTTAAGTGTAAAGCGTCTTATTTATCGACCGAAAAGCTCTTTTTTAACTTTTCCAATCTCTTCTTCGTTTTCCAAAATACTCCCCTTACATATTTTATAAAGTAGTGGGATAACGCCGCATTTAGCACATTCTCCCCAATTGCATCTGCCGCCGTTCTTCCCGCAGAGATCCTGACACATGGCGATTTCTTTTTCAAAAATTTCCTGATCCATATAAATTTATTTCCCGCAGCACTTTTTGTACTTTTGGCCGCTGCCGCAGGGACACGGATCGTTTCTCCCAATTTTGTCGCCTTCGGCGGTACGCGGCTTGGCCTTGATGTCGGCAACTTGGTTCCGGCTGTCGGCATCTTTTGCCGGCGCTGATAATTTTACGCCGCGGCGTTCCATCATGGACTGCGCCGGTTCGGCAGACAGGCCGACTTTATAAATGCTGTAAACAACTTCTTTATTTATCATGTGCAGCAACTCCTGAAACATCCGATAAGTTTCCCTTTTGTATTCAACAAGCGGATCACGCTGGCCATAACCGCGGAGCCCAATGCCGGTGCGTAAATAATCAACCGCACTTAAATGATCAACCCAAAGCGTATCAATAGCCCGGATCACAATACTCTTTTCTATCTGCCGCATCATTTTTAATCCGTCCTGATTGAGTCTTGCCGCCTGCTCGCCAATATTTTTTTCGAACGCCTCATAGGCCTTGCGCGCCAACTCCATTAAATATTCAATGATGCGGGTGCGAACCGCCGCGTCGTGCGCTTTATCGCCGGCCCAGCGGCAGATATCGTCCATTTTTATCCGCATCTCTTTAGCAACCGGAAAAATTGTCCCAACCACTTCGTAAATTTCTTCCAAATTCCAATCCCCCTCCTGTTCCGAAGCGGTATGAAATAAAACCACCTGCTCAATCTCCTCCTCAACCATTTCCAAAATTTTTTCCTTGCTGTTTTCTGCGGCCAAAATATCGCGGCGTTTTTTGTAAATAACTTCGCGGTGCTTATTTAAAACATCATCGTACTCAAGCAGATGTTTTCTGATATCGAAATTTTGTCCTTCAACCCGGCGCTGGGCAGACTCGATTGATTTTGAAACCATCCTGTTTTCGATCGGCATGTCTTCAGGCATATTGAGCCGGTTCATCAGACCTTTCAACCTATCACCGGCAAAAATCCTCATCAGGTCGTCTTCAAGGGAAAGATAAAACTGGGATGAACCAGGATCGCCCTGGCGTCCGGCGCGACCGCGAAGTTGATTATCAATTCGTCGTGATTCATGCCGCTCGGTACCGATGATATGAAGCCCGCCCAATTCGCGTACCTTTTCCGCTTCGGCTTTGTCCGGCGGATTACCGCCAAAAATAATATCAACACCGCGGCCGGCCATGTTTGTCGCGACTGTCACCGCTCCCGCTCGTCCGGCCTGGGCGATAATTTCCGCTTCTTTCTCGTGGTGTTTGGCGTTCAAGAGCTGGTGCGGAATTCCTTCTCGTTCAAGAATCTGGCCTAAAACTTCATTTTTTTCAATAGAAATAGTACCGACCAAAACCGGCTGGCCTTTTTCGTGCCGTTCTTTTATTTCCTTAACTACGGCCATGAATTTGCCTTCCTCCGTTTTATAAATCCTATCAGCCAGATCTTTTCTCACCATTGGTTTATTGGTCGGAATGGAAATAACTTCAAGATTATAAATTTTTGAAAATTCTTCCGCTTCGGTAAGCGCCGTACCGGTCATGCCAGCGAGTTTTTTGTAAAGACGGAAAAGATTCTGGAAAGTGACAGTAGCCAAAGTTTTCGATTCCTGTTGAACCCTGACGCCTTCTTTGGCTTCAATCGCCTGATGCAACCCTTCGCTGTAGCGGCGGCCGATCATGAGGCGCCCGGTAAATTCGTCGACAATAATAACCTCGCCCTCCCGGACAACGTAATCGCGGTCCCGTTTGAACAAAGTTTCAGCGCGGAGGGCCTGCTCGATATGGTGGACCATGCCGATGCCGCCGGAAGTATAAATATTTTCCACCCCGAGCCACTTTTCCATTTTGGCAATACCCGCCTCGGTAAGCGTCGCCGCCCGCATTTTCTCGTCAATATTATAATCCTCGTTTTCCTTCAGCCGCCGCACGAGCTCCGCGAACTTGGCATAAAGCTCTCCCGATTCTTCGGCCGGAGCGGAAATAATCAAAGGCGTTCTCGCTTCATCAATCAAAATGCTGTCAACTTCATCGATAATTGCGTAATGAAGTTCGCGCTGCGCCATATTGGCCAGATTCGTAACCATGTTGTCGCGCAGATAATCAAAACCAAATTCATTGTTCGTACCGTAAAGAATATCCGCGGCGTAAGCGTCCTTCCTTGAGACCGGACGCAAAAATTCCTGAACAACTTTGAAACTGGCTACGAGTCCGGCTTCACCGCCCGCGGCCTCGCTTTTGTATTCGGGATCATAAACAAATGCCGCGTCGTGTTGGATGCAGCCGACCGATAAACCCAGGGCGTGATAAATCTTGCCCATCCAGACCGCGTCTCTTTTTGCCAAATAATCGTTTACTGTGACGACATGGACTCCTTTGCCTGCAAGTGCGTTCAGATAAACCGGCAAGGTAGCGGTCAAAGTTTTTCCTTCGCCGGTTCTCATTTCAGCAATCTGGCCGCGGTGCAGAATAACCCCGCCGATAAGCTGCACGTCAAAATGCCGCTGGCCAAGGATCCTTTTAGAGGTTTCCCGTACCACGGCAAAAGCTTCCGGCAAAATATCGTCGAGCGGCTCACCGCCAGTCAGCCTCTCCTTGAATTTTGAAGTTTGCCCTTTTAATTCTTCAATTGAAAACGACTCGAATTTGGGTTCGAGTTCGTTTATTTGCCGGACAATCGGCTCTATTTGTTCTATGATTTTTTTATTTGGATCTCCAAATATCTTCTCAAGGAAAGACATGTTGTTAAATTATGGCACAAAGACGGCCGCGGAAATCACCGTTGTCCAAAGGCCGTTTTTGTCGGCAATGGCAGATTGAGTTATATTTGTCGTTTTGATTATTTTCCCGCTGACTTTATAAATCTGCTCTCTCTCGTCCCAAGCCCGGTTGGAATCGAATTCCACGCCGAGCGTTGAAGCAAGCATTGAGGCGGCCAGATCTTCGGCGTACTCTCCGGCTTTCTGATCGGTTTCCCCGAACGGATGATGTTCAGACAAATATCCATAATGGGCGGGATCCGACGGCAGAGCCAGACCGATTGAAGAAGCTACAAGCCGGTTCGGTTCATTTGTAGCGTTTCTTGCCATCACGCAAAAAACTATTTCTCCGGCTTTCAATTCCGCCAAGCCCTGCGTTTTGTTTATCATTTTGCACCCTGGTGGGAAAATACTAGAAACGCAAACGATGTTGAATTTCTCGATTCCGGCATCACGAAGCGCCGCTTCAAAGGATTGGAGCATCTCTTTATGCCGACCAACACCTTTAGTAAAAAAAACTTTGCTTGGTACCATTTCTTTTTTGAATTAATGGAGTTAATCAAGCTAATTGTTTAGCCTTCCTCGCCCCGTCTCTTATTCTGTTAATTTTTTTCTCCCTGTACTCCTCAATCTGCCGCTGCAATTCTTCTTTGATTTTTACAATTGCCTGACGCAAATCTTTGTTTGTCGCCTCGGCTCGTAAAATTTTTCCCGGCAAACGGATATCTGCTTCGGCACGGTAAACGAACTCCCCGGTCTTATGGTGTTTCGTGGTTCTCGCCACCTCAACCCAAGATTCGGCCACTCCGGTTTTATCATAACGGCCGATAAATTTTGCCAGCCCGCCGATTTTTTCCTCAACAAAAACGGCGATACTTTCAATCGGCTCTAAATTTGTCCACTTTAGGGAAATTTTCATATAAACAATTAATGTATATTAGAACATTTTAGCTCAAAATGCAAAGGACGCGATTAAAACCCGACGTACTCCACCTCCTCCTCCATCTGTACCCCAACTTCATCTCTTACTTTCATCTTAATCAAACTAGCTAAGGCAATAACATCAGCCGCCGTTGCCCCGCCAGCATTAACGATAAAATTGGCGTGTTTTTCGGAAATTTTGGCTCCGCCGATTTGTTTGCCTTTCAAATCGCATTTTTCAATCAGCCAGGCCGAAGGGATTTTTCCTTTTTCTATAAAATCGACCGGAATATCTTCCTTGAGATGCGACTGAAACGATTTTATGACATCATCGTTTATCTCAATATTTTTGAAGAATGAGCCGGCCGACGGTTCAGTCGGAATTTTTTTGTTACGAGCATTAATAATTTTATCCATTTCTTCTTTTATTTTATTTTTATCTCCCGGCGCCAATTTCAAAACTACTTTCAAAATAATTGCGCCCTCGCGCTTAAAAATACTTTCCCGATAACCAAACTCACACTCTTCCTTACTATAACTTTTCACTTTTAATTTTTCACCTCCAACTTCTATCGCTTCCACCTCTTCCACTGCACTCCCCATCGCCTTTCCGTACGCTCCGGCGTTTCCGCGTACCGCTCCGCCCACCGTTCCCGGAATCCCCGCCGCCCACTCCAAACCAGTCAACCAATTTTCCATCGCGGCGTTCACGACGTCAGCCAATTTCACTCCCGCCTCGGCTTCGATTTTATCTCCATGAACCATGAACCGTGAACCATTAACCTTAACTACCAGACCATCAAAACCATCGTCGGAAAATAAGACATTGCTCCCACCGCTCAAAACAAAAAATTTCAACCCTAATTCATTTGCCGCCTCCAAAGCGCGCCTGACTTCCTCCGCGCTTTTGGCAACAAAAAAATATCTGGCCGGCCCGCCGATTTTAAAAGTACAATGACTGGCGAGCGGTTCATTCTCCAAAACTCCCTCGCCTAATTTTTCCCGCAATTTGTCTATCATAAGTATTATTATTCTATCAAAAATTATCTACAAAAGCAACGGAACCCCGACGAAAGTCGGGAAAATCGACGCACTTTCATGCGGAATCCAAAAAAATAAAAAAATCCCGCACCAGCGACTCCGACGACTCGGAATCAAACAAATGCGGGTGTATTTCACTCCTTGTTAAACCGCGGACTTGCGACGCAGAAAACAACAGATGCGGCGGTAGAAACCCTGTGAGCAAAACGACCACTCCCTAGTCCAACCGCTCTGAAAACACAAGATGTACGCAATGTGCTCGTGATCACGAGGGTCGGGGTTCCGCCATCCTGGAAAAAAGAGGGCCATGTCATGGAGAACTGAAGGGATGTCTGCCTGGTGCCTCAAAAAACGTTCACCATCTTCCTCGCCGAGGTTAGCATCCAACAACCTGGCACACTCCACTATCGTGGAGATGTACTTGAAGGTTTTGTCCCCTCGGGGGAAATAGATGATCTCATAGGTGACCCCACCAACCACAATCTCAATCGGTAGAGTGGGATCTTGTATTTCAAACCGCCCCTCCACGATCGCCTAAAGCGCACGGCTCAAGCGCTCCAAATCGTGCGGATAGCCGCCCCTCTGACGAATCTGCCGCTTGATCTCAGGTAGCTTGCCGTCCAACTCCATGTACTGTTCGCCCGTGACGATATCATTCGCCATGACAAACTCCTTGCTCTCCACGAGAGTCTTGTGACTCCTGCCCGCCAGCGCACCATGCGACCGACAAGCATTTGCCAACACTCTATAGTATTATCCTTTTACCTTTTTGTCAATGGGGTGTATAATTTCAAATTATGAATAAACTATGTCTCCACGAATCCGACGATCCGCTGACCGAGAAAAAATATTCTCCGGCTAAGGGAATTGTTCATAAGTATCCTGACCGGGTGATTTTTTGTCCAACTTACGCCTGCCCGAAGCGCTGCGATTTTTGTTTTAGAAAAAATATGGTGAACGGGAAAAATGGCGAACTTAGCAAAGATGAAATGTCCGCGGCGGTTGATTATATTAAAAAAGATAAAAAAATTCGCGAGGTGATTTTGTCCGGCGGAGATCCATTATTTTTGACTGACAAAACTTTGTCGGATATTTTAAAAAAACTTCGCGCCATTCCACATGTCCGTCTACTGCGGATTCACACGCGGATTCCGGTTACGCTTCCAGGACGCGTCACAAAAAAATTAGCCATCACGCTAAAAAAAGCGGCACCACTTTGGTCGGTGCTTCATATTAATCATCCAAAAGAAATCTCTGCTGATTTTAAAAACGCCGTCGCCACATTGCGAACAGCCAACATTCCCCTTCTCTCTCAATCGGTTTTGCTCCGCGGCGTAAATGACAACTTCGAAATTTTAAAAAAATTATTTTACAAACTCGCGGAGCTCGGCATCAAGCCGTATTATCTGCATCAATGCGATCCGGCGCGCGGCACAAAAAAATATTGGGTTGATATAAAAAAAGGTAAAAAAATAATGCGCCAATTGCGCAAAGAAATTTCCGGCATTTGTTTGCCAACTTACGTCCAAGACTCGCCGCACCGCGGCAAAACACCGTTGTACTAAAATTTATTGTTCGAGCGAGGGCATTAGCCCGAGTCGAGAACTGCTTCTCGACTCACTTCGTTCGCTCGAAGAATAACATATTTAAACTTTCAACCTTTCCATTAATAATTCCCCGATTCGCCAAACATCTCCCGCGCCCATCGTAATTACCATATCGCCGCTTTTCACCTCGCGGGCCAAAAATTCCGCCGCTTCAGGAATCGTCGGAATATAGAGAGCTTCACTGCCCTCGTTTTTTATTAATTCCACAAGATCTTTGGAACTCACGCCGCCCGTCACTTCCCGAGCCGAACCGTAAATATCAATAACGATTGTTTTGTCT
>CAYZNO010000036.1:0-7260 GCA_964479685.1 uncultured Gammaproteobacteria bacterium | reverse complement strand
GGAAAAAAGTTGTCTTCTTCAGCAGATTTATTTTTTAGAGGAAAAATGTTTTTGAACATTTTAGAAAAATTATGGCTTATTTCTTTATTATACTGTTTTTGTCAAACTTTTGGTAGCTCCACTGGGATTCTTACTGCTCGCTCGCTCCGCTCGCTGCGCTTTAAAACCCATCGGTTTTAATATTTCCGCAAATCGGGAAACTCCCGTTTCCCGACCCCTTCCCGGTTCGAATCCCTTGGGGTTATTCCTTGATTAATTTATTTTTTTGATTTTTAATATTTGATTTCTGATTTTTTAAAGTAGCCCCACCGGGATTCGAACCCGGGTTACCACATTGAAAGCGTGGTGTCCTAGACCAGACTAGACGATAGGGCCAAAATACCAAAATCCTGTAAAGCTCCAACTTTTGGTTATTTTATATTTTAACAGAGCTTTTAATTTTTGACAACTATTTTCAAATCCGCTACAATAAAATAAATTATTCTAAGATTATGTTCAAAAATTTATTTCCTCTAAAAAATCAGAAGCCGGAAGAGGAAAATTTTTTCCCGGTCCAAAGCGGCGAAGAAGACCAAACCTGGCTCTCAAAAGAATACGAAGGTCAACTTTCGGTCGATGTATACCACACGGAGAAAGATATTGTCGTTAAATCGACGATCGCCGGAGTCAAGCCGGAAGACCTGAATATCGTGGTCAATAATGACTTATTGACTATCCGCGGGAAACGGGAAACCGAACCGAATATCAATCCCTCTGATTATCTTTACCGCGAATGTTATTGGGGAGGCTTTTCGCGGACGATCGTTCTGCCGCAAGATGTCCGGGCCGACAAAATCAAGGCCACTTTGAAAAATGGGCTCCTAACTGTAGTGATGCCTAAAGCAAGCACGAGCGCCCAGGTTAAAGTCAGGGAGGAGTTTTAATTATGAGTTTCTTAAAAGCCGCAATTGACCGGTTCGAGGGAGAATCGGCTGTCATAAAAACCGACGATGGCCAGGAAATAATCTGGCCGAAAAATAATCTGCCGGAAGATGCCAAAGAAGGCGCGGCCGTACGCTTAAATTTATCAACCAGCAAAACCGACGAAGAGGAACGCGCTAAAATAGCCAAAACTCTTCTGAATGAAATTTTGCAGAACCGGAAAGAAGATGAGCAAAAATAAATCAAAAAAAATCGAAGAATATAAAACGGCAACGCAGGCAGTGAACGTGGCGGCCGGAGTTGGCGACCAAAAAGAAAAAAAAATGAAAAAATGGCATAAAATATTAATTGCCGTTTTTTTATCGATCTCTATCCCGTCCGGCACGATTTTCGCTTTTGAAGAAATTTTTAGGAAAAGAATCTATCCAGGCATTTCATCCGGCGGTCTTGATCTCGGCGGAAAAACAAAAATTCAAGCTCTTGAAATTCTGAACAACGCCACGCGAAAATTTAACGAAGAGGGTTTAATTTTTTTCTATCAAAACAAAAAGGCGGCGGTCATGCCGATTGTCGCGGCCACAAGCGACCCTGATCTTTCCCGGACCGCTTTTACCTTAGAGAACGAAAAGACTGTCGAAGCCGCTTTTGCCCTGGGACGCGGCGGCGATCTCTTTGACAACCTAAAAAACCAGCTGACCACCGCCTTCTGGGGAATAAATCTGAATCTTTTTTACCAAGCCAATAACGAAGAAATAAAAAAAATTCTGCGGGAAAATTTCGGCCTGCTGGAAAAACCCCCGAAAAACGCCGAACTGAAAATATTTTTTGAAGAAGGAACGCTACGGGCGGAAATCTTGCCGGAAGAATCTGGACAGGTTTTTGATTATGACCGGGCGATTAACAGCGCTTTTCTTAAATTGGCCAATCTGGAAAATACCCCGACGTCTCTAGATTTTATTTCCGCTAAACCAAAGATAAAAAAAACCGAAACCGCCGCAGCCGTGAACCGAGCGCTTAAACTCGCCAAACTTTGCCCAATCGCTCTGGGTGAAGGCAAGAAAAACTGGATAATTTCCCAGGATCAGATCCGAGAATGGCTCGAACTGCAGATGGCTCCGGTCGGAATTAATATCGGTCTAAACCAAGAAAAAATAAACGAATACTTTACGGCTATTACCAAGGAAATAAACTCTCCGCCGCAAAACGCCAAATTCAAAATTGAAAATGGAATAGTCAAAGAATTTCAGCTCCACCAAGGCGGCAAAGAACTGAATCTGGAAGCAAGCTATCAGGCGATAAACAACTATCTGCAGAATATCGATACGGAAAAAATTCCCGAAAACTGCCCCAGGAATCCTTCTACCGAGGAAACCGTCCAACTTGTCGTTACAATTACCGCACCGCAAATTCCCATCGGCAGTTTGAATAATCTAGGCATAAAAGAATTGGTTGGAGTTGGAGAGTCGGATTTCTCCGGCAGTCCGGTCAATCGCCGACATAACATTAAAACCGGCGCGATAAAACTTAACGGAACTCTAATCGCCCCCGGCGAAGAATTTTCTACCAACAAAGCCTTGGGCGATATTTCCGGCGCAACCGGCTATCTGCCGGAACTCGTGATCAAAGGCGACAAAACCATCCCAGAATACGGAGGCGGGCTCTGCCAGATCGGCACAACCATGTTCAGAGTGGCCCTGAACGCCGGCCTGCCGATTACCGAACGGCGGCCTCACTCTTATCGCGTTGTCTATTACGAACCGGCCGGTATGGACGCGACAATCTACAGCCCGAAACCGGATTTTAAATTTATTAACGACACGCCGGCCTATTTACTTTTGCAAACCAGAATAGAAGGAGATATCGTCACTTTTGAGTTGTGGGGAACTTCAGACGGCAGAAAAACTGAACTCACCAAACCGAAAATTTACAATATTGTCGGTTCAGGCCCGACGAAAATTATTGAAACCGAAGACCTGAAACCGGGCGAAAAAAAATGCACCGAACGGGCTCACACCGGAGCCGATGCCGAATTCAGCCGGACTATTACCACTGCCGCGGGTGAAATTAAAACCGAAACATGGAATAGCCATTACGTCCCTTGGAGTGCAGTCTGTCTGGTCGGCAAAGAGCAGAGCGCCGCTCCTGCCCCGGAAACTCCGGCTCCTCCGGCCGATGGTTCTTCTCCCCTGCCACCCGATCCAGCACTTCAAAATACCAATTCAGGAACATCTTTTTAAAACAAAAAACGCCAGGAATCTGCAGACAAGAGAGTTAGTCCCGCGCTTTGCCGAGCCAAGGCCAGGCGAGCGCAGGATTAGCCCCCGTGCTTGTCGTGTCTGCAGGTTTCTGGCGGTTTTATTTTCGAGCAAGTAATCATACCATACGGTTAAATTTTGTCAAGAGGTATTGTAAATATAATAAAAAACGGGCAAACTGCCGAAACAGTTTGCCCAAACCCATGCGCCTAGACTTTGCGTTTTAGGTTTTTCCCTCCTACTTCCCGAAGTTGCCGCGCACCGCGGCGACTCTCATCGCGGCGGCGTCCATGGCTCGGCCTCCGCCACACATGACCTGGAGACCGGCTACTGCCGCCATCTCGTCCCGCCGGATCTTCCGGTGCTCGGGACAACCCTTCCTGGCACAAACCTGGATGAGTTCATCTCCTCCGGCGTTGGCGTAGCACGAACGGACCACCACCATCTTGGCGTTGCACGAACAGTGCGCCACCTTGGGAAATTCCCGACCGCAGAACGGGCAGAAAAGGTCAAGCACCGCTCCATTTTTGATCTCCGCATCCGAGTGGATAGTGTGATCACCCCAGATCGACGAGACGTAGAGAACATGATCCTGCCCGTCCCGGAGACCCTCCTCCGTGTAGCGCCAGCCGATCTTGACGGACGGCATGCCGTTGATGCAGTGGGTGATGTCAAGCAGTCCCAGACCGCAAGCCGAATGGGGGCACGCGGCAATAACCACCTGACCGTGCCGACCCATCCTTTCGCAGCGCTGGCAATGATACCCGCTCGCCCGCACCTCCATCTGCCTGCCATGGACCGGACAAATTCTCGCCTCGTTCATCTCTCTCCTCCTCCCGGCGCCTCTTGCGCCCATCCCAGATTTCCCTCCCCAAAACAGCGGCGAAAATTTTCGCGACTGTTTTGGAAAGAGAACTCTCTCCTTTTAAAAACAAAACTGACCGCGTTGGCGGTCAGATTGTTTTGTAATTATTATAAATTTACACAAAACACTTGGCAGACCGCCCATGGCCAGCAATAATGCTAATCAAAATAAAAATTCTTTTAATCATCATACAAAAATCATTTTAACCGACCCAAAAAAATTTGTCAAATTAAAATTCCACCCCAATTAAATCGGGGTGGAATTTATTTTTAACCACTAGATCAATAATCCAATAATCAGTAACGCAACAATATTCAAAACTTTAATCATTGGGTTAATCGCCGGACCGGCCGTGTCTTTGTAAGGATCACCAACCGTGTCTCCGGTAACCGCCGCTTGGTGGGCGAAAGAACCTTTGCCGCCATAATTTCCTTCTTCAATGAATTTTTTGGAATTATCCCAAGCCGCGCCGCCTGAAGTCATAGAAATTCCAACAAATAAACCTGTCACAATTGAACCGACAAGCAGACCGCCTAAAGCCTTTGGACCCAAAAGCAAACCGACCAGAATCGGGGCAACCACCGGCAAAAGCGCCGGCACAATCATCTGACGGATTGCCGATTTTGTCACAATGTCCACGCAGGCCGCGTAATCAGCCTTGGCCGTCCCCTCCATTAAACCTTTAATTTCTTTCCACTGACGGCGAACCTCGTCAACCACTTTCCCGCCAGCCTTACCGACCGCCCGCATAGCCATAGAACCGAAAAGATACGGGAGCAGGCCGCCAATAAACAATCCGGCAATAATCTTTGGATCAGACAAATCAAACACGCTATCTTTAAAACCAAGCGCCGTAATTTCATGAACATAAGAAGCGAAAAGTACCAGAGCCGCAAGTCCGGCCGAAGCAATGGCATAGGCTTTAGTCACGGCTTTGGTTGTATTGCCAACCGCGTCAAGCGGATCAGTCACGTCACGGACCTCTTTGGGAAGCCCGGCCATTTCGGCAATACCGCCGGCGTTGTCAGTAATCGGTCCGAAAGCGTCAATCGCCACGATAATTCCCGTCATGGAAAGCATCGTCATGACGGCAATCGCTACGCCATAAATCCCCGCCAGCCAAAATGAAACCAAAATTCCCGCCACGATCAGAAGAACCGGCATGGCGGTCGATTCCATGGACATCGCAAGACCAGTAATAATATTCGTGCCGTGTCCGGTTGTTGAAGCCTTGGCGATTTCGCGCACCGGCCTATATTTTTTAGAAGTGTAATATTCGGTAATGGCCATCATGCCGAAAGTAACAATAATTCCCACCAGCGACACGACATAAAGTTTCCAAATTTCAAAAGATCCATTGCCTTTCATGAGCCAGGCAGTAATCGGGTAAAACGCCGCCGCCGCGAGTACCGCGCTCGCCACGAGCCCTTTGTAAAGCGCGCCCATAATCGCCTGTTTTTTCCCAAGCCGGACAAAAAACGTTCCAATGATAGAGCAGACGACAGAAACACCGCCGAGCAATAGCGGATAAATCAAGGCGTTAGAAAAATCCGGCAGAAGAAGCACGCCCAAGAGCATCGCGGCAATCGCCGAGACGGCATAAGTTTCAAACAGATCAGCCGCCATGCCGGCGCAGTCGCCGACATTATCGCCGACATTGTCGGCAATCACCGCCGGATTTCTTGGATCGTCTTCCGGAATACCGGCTTCAACTTTTCCAACGAGATCCGCCCCAACATCGGCGCCTTTAGTATAAATTCCTCCGCCCAATCGGGCAAAAACCGAAATCAAACTGCCGCCAAAACCTAACCCAACTAACGCTTTCACTGCCTCAGCCGCGTCCTGTTTAAATCCATAAACCAAAAGCATAAAAAAACCGGTCACGGCAAAAAGAGCAAGACCGACGACAAGCAAACCGGTAACCGTTCCCCCGCGGAAAGCGACGCTCAGGGCTTTTTTCAAACCGCTCTTGGCCGCCTCGGTTGCCCGAACATTGGCCCGGACGGAAATGTACATGCCGAGATAGCCGGCCAGAGCCGAAGCCGCCGCGCCAACCAAAAATCCGAGCGATGCGTAAATTCCCAGGAAGAGAAGAAGGCCGAACAAAATGACCGCGACAATGGCCACGGTTTTGTATTGCCGGTTCAAATACGCCTTAGCCCCTTCTTGAATGGCCTTGGCAATCGATTGCATTTTTTCGTCTCCGGCCGGCAACTTAAGTATCCATCTTATCAAAACAAAACCAAAAACAATGGCCAAAAGCGCCGCGCCCAGAGCGAAAAGCAGAGAATACAACATAATTTCTTTTTTCAATTATTAAGAATAATAATGTGTCCCGAGTTCTCCGCGCGAAAAGCGCGGGAACGAGGGTTTAGGGAGCAATACTTGTCGGCGGAGCCGACACCTTGCATTATATACCCGCCCAGATTCCCCGAGTACGCTGCTCGGGGACGGGTATAAATTAAATCCCTCACGGCATTAAATTTACCTTAAAATTTAAAAATTGTAAAGAGATCCCGTGCCTCCTTTTGTTCCCCTCCTTTCCAAGGAGGGGCTGGGGTGGTTCCGACAAAATTTCACCACCCCTGACCCCTCCTCAAAGAGGAGGGGAAATTTTTATATAAAAAAGACTCCTACCCCGGTTGTTACACCAAAGATAGGAGTCAGCAGTCCGTTCCACCCGACTCTCTCGCCTTAGGCGGGGATTGTCAGGATGAAGTTAGAACTACGCGAGACGACGGCGAGGACGAAAGCCACCCACGCGGTAGTGAACCATGAAGCCGCCCAGGGGTACCTCGTGGCCCCCACTACCGACGCAGTGGTCGGCTAGGTCGCTACACGAAACCGTCTCCTCGTTTCAGTCCAAGGCTTCGATGGCGAGATATCGCACTGAGTGCTCGGTCTCGTGCGAAGGAATGCACAAACCGTCCTCGCACGGAGTGAGGCAATTACCGGCCCATCCCGCCATTGACACCCGGCCGCCTTTCTGGTATTATAACTATTGAGTTTTTATATGGCTCAAAACCTCTTATTCAACCTAAAAAAGCTGGGTATCAAGATTTTGGTTGCGGTTTTGGACGGGCTCGCGTACTTCAAAAAAATATCAATCATTGTCTTGACCTGGACAGTCGCAAGGCCGCTCGCGTGGCTTGGTAAAACTGTCCTTTTTTCATTTATCGTAAAAATTTACCGGCTGGCCTTATTCGCCAAAATCCAATG
>CAYZNO010000035.1:0-7272 GCA_964479685.1 uncultured Gammaproteobacteria bacterium | reverse complement strand
TTTCTGTTTTTTTCTTTGTTTATTCCAATTTTTATCTTTCAATCGCCTCCGAGACGGGCTTTCCCGAATCGTCCCTAAAATTCAATTCCCCGGACGAAACGGCAAATTTTTTCTTCGCTTCAACTTATGCCAAAGACGGAGTGCTTCGGGTTTTTGAACCACTTAATTTTATCGCTGAAAACCGGATCCAGCCGAGAAGCCTGGCAGTTGTCGGGGGTTATCTTGTCCCCGGGAGTTTTCTTGGTTTGATTTTAATATATGGCTGGTTTGCAAAAATATTCGGGCTGAAAATATTGTTAGTTTTGACGCCGATCTTCGCCAGTTTAGCGGTTTTTTGTTTTCATGAAATTATCAAGAAAATTTTCGGCCGTCAAATCGCTTTCCTCTCGGCAATGCTCCTTCTCTTCCATCCGGCATTTTGGTATTATTCTGCCCGTGGCCTTTATCCTAATGTTTTATTTGTCTCCTTTTTAATTTTTAGTTTTTATTTTCTCGTTCATGCCCGGGGGTCATTGTCACAAGTGGGACAGGGAAGAGACGACAAGAAAAAAGATTATGTTGATTTTATTTTGTCTGGACTTTTTATCGGTTTAGCCATGACCGTGAGACTTTCAGAGATAATCTGGGTAGGGACAGTATTTCTGGTCCTCTTTTTTATTTTTAGAAAAAGATTGAAGTGGGATCAGATTATGATTTTCGCTATTTTCGCGCTTTTAACTTTTTCTCCGATTTTCGCCTATAATCATATTTTCTACGGCAACTCGCTACTCACGGCCTACAACCTGGGCGGCGAGGGCGCGCCGACTGATAGAGGACAGGGGGTTGGCTGGCTTTTGTCTTTTGCCCGTTATGTTTTTCCGTTCGGGTTCCATGTAAAAAATATTCTGAAGAATTTTTCAAATTATTTTGTCGGAATGTTTTGGTGGTTGGCGATTCCTTTGGCTTTTGGGGTGGTATTTTTTATCAAAAAATTAATTGACGGAAAACTCGACAAAAAAATAAAATTTTATCTTTTCTTTTACGTCGGAATTTCAGTTTTTCTTTTTGCCTACTATGGCAGTTGGCTTTTTTACGATAATCCGGCAGAGCAGGTTTCCGTCGGAACGTCGTATGTCAGGTATTGGCTACCAATTCACATTTTGTCGTTACCTTTTATAGCTTTTGTTTTTACAAAATTTATTGGGTGGTTCCGGGAGAGTGAAAGAAAAATCGTCGCCGTCTTACTCGGACTTTCTTGTCTTATTCTTTCAGCTGGTTTGATATTTTTTGATAAAAACGACGGTTTGATTCAGGTTCGGGCAAACACCAAAGAGTATGTCTATATTGCCGGGGAAGTTAACCGGATCGTCGAATCGGATGCTATAATTATCGTCGATCGGGGCGATAAGATTTTCTTTCCCGAGCATCGGGTTGTTCAGCCGCTTCGCGATGACCAGGTTTATAAATTAATACCGAAATTAGCAAAAGAAGTTCCACTTTATTATTATGGCGTGACCTTGCCTAAAAAAGATATTGAGTATCTCTACGCGAAAAAAATAAACCCCGAAGAGGTTAAAATCGTAAAAGTGCGCGATTTTGGAGTGGAGACATTATACAAATTTGAACAGGTGATTATTAGTAACCAGTAACGAGTAATCAGTAATTTTTTTGAGGCCGATTGTACTCGCTACGCGTTATCCGTCACGCGTTATCATGACTTGTTTGGTTTTACACAAAATTATCCGTGCCATTTTGATTATCATCCCGATTTTTATTTTCGGCTGGCTTGTGACGAAAGAAATTGCGATAAGCGGGAAAGTTTTAGCCACCTATGACATGCGCCATGAGACTCCATTTATTTCTAAACTTTATCCGAAAGACAGGGTATCAGAAGTCAAGGAAGAGATCGCTGGATTTTTTTCGCGAGCATTTCTTGATGAACCAGTTTATTTTGATCTGGCACCCAATGACCAATTCGAAAAAGTGGCCGTGACGGTAAAATACAAAAATAGCGGGACGACTCCGATAAAAATCGGCGGGCTAATCAACAAAACGGCATGGGCCTTTGATTGGCGCGGCTTGCCTCCGACCGGAGGAAAGTGGCAAAGTCAAACCGAGTTTTTTGATTTTTCAGAACTTGTTCCGGAAGGAAAAAAATACCGGCTTGGTTTTTCTACGGCGGAAATCCGGGCAGAGAAGGTTGCTATTAGTGAAATTAAAGTTCTTTTTATCCGGCCCGAGTTGGACGAGAAAGGAGCGGTAAATAAAATAATTGATGGCATTATTTGGAGAGTTAATAAGATTTTTTGAAAATTATGACAGCAAAAGAGTTTATCTATATAATTTGTAAAGATATTTTTACTATTTCTTTTATTTCTCTGGCGGTTTTTGGTATTGCGGAGTGGTTAGAACCGGGATTTGTGAGTTATTACATAAGTTTCGTTTGGCTCTTGATTATTCCTCTTATTTTTGGTACGGTGACGGTGATATTGGATAAAAATAAAACACAAAATAAATAAAACTATGGATTGTATTTTTTGCAAAATAATTAGAGGAGAGATTCCGTCGTATAAAGTTTACGAGGATGATAATTTTTTCGGTTTTTTGGATATTAGGCCACTGAACCCGGGGCACGTGCTTTTAGTTCCTAAACAGCATGTAGAGTGGGTTAACGATTATGAGCCGTTTTGTAATTACTGGGAGACGGCGAGAAAATTATCGAGAGCGATACAGAAAGCTTTGTCTCCAATGGTTGTTTCTTATGTGGTTTACGGTCTCGGCGTTCCCCACGCTCATATTCATTTGATTCCTAAATTTCCAAACGATAATCATCCTGCCGGACCTAATCCCGAAAAGACGATGGATCTTCCGGAAAAAGAGATGGAAGAGATAGTGGGAAAAATTAAGTTAACTATAGCGCAAGGTTTAAAAATAAAGTAAAAAATATGAAACTTTTAGTTTGCGGCGGGGCCGGGTTTATTGGGTCAAATTTTATCCGGCATATGCTTAAAAAATATCCGGACTATAAAATTGTTAATTATGATAAATTGACTTACGCGGGAAATTTGGACAATTTGCGTGACGTAGAAAATAATTCCAATTTCACTTTTATTCAGGGCGATATTGTGGACCTGGAAAAATTAAACCAAGTGATAAAAGGACAGGGGATCACACATGTTATTAATTTCGCGGCGGAAACGCATGTTGACCGTTCAATTCACGGCGGCTGCAAAGATTTTGTCCTGACAAATACCTTGGGCGTGCAAATGCTTTTGGATGCGGTGCGAGCCAATAATCTGGAAAAATTTGTTAATGTTTCAACCGATGAGGTCTACGGCGCGCTCCGGTTAGATGAAGACCGGAAATTTACCGAGTCCACACCAATTTGGCCGAATATGCCATACGCCGCGGCCAAGGCCGGCGGAGATTTGATGTGCAATGCTTATTTCGTGACACACAAAGTGCCGGTTGTTGTTACACACTGTTCCAACAATTACGGCCCATACCAATTTCCGGAAAAATTGATACCATTTTTTATTTTCCGTTTGATCAATAATCAGAAAGTTCCGGTTTACGGCGATGGACTCTATGTCCGCGACTGGATTCATGTTACCGATCACGCCGCCGCCCTGGATTTGCTGCTTCACAAAGGCGCCGCGGGCGAGGTTTATAACATTGGCGTGGACAACGAACGGAGTAATATGGAAATTACAAAAATGATGCTCAAAATTATAGGCAAGGGTGAAGAAATGATTGAACATGTAACTGACCGGCCGGGACACGACCGCCGTTATGCCATTGACGCGGCAAAAATTTTAGCTTTGGGTTGGCAGCCGCATTATACCCGTGATAAGTTTGAACAAGGCCTGAAAGAAACCGTGGATTGGTATTTAGCAAACAAAGAGTGGGTAGAGAAATTACAAAAGAGAAAAGAAGAATTAAATCCGCATATTAAATAAAGAATCATGATAAAAGAATTTAAAATTTTTGAACTGAAAAAAATTGAGACGCCGAAATTTATTATGAGTCCTGCGGAACTGAAAGATTATATTGATTTTCCGGTGAAGCGGCTTTATTTTATTACCAAGCCCACCTCGCCAACTGGCGCCCATTGCCACAAAGTTGAAGAAGAATTTTTTATTTTAGTCCAAGGAAGTTGTGTTGCAGTAATCGACCGTGGCCAGGGATTCGAAGAAATTCTACTTACTGCGCCGACCGGAGCGGTCTATGTTCCAAATTTCGTCTGGCACAACTTCAAAGATTTTTCTCCTGACGCGATACTTTTGGCCTTGTCGTCAACCAATTACAATTCTGACCGGAGCGATTACATTGAGGATTATGAAGAATTCAAAAAGGCAAGCCCGCTTTACGGTAAAAAAGAAAATTAAATTTGATTATAAAATATATGGAAAAAGGAATGTTTTTTGAGGCCGTTCAAGAAGGGATCAGGGATAAGAGAAAAATTCAGGAAAGGATCGCCAGCCTTGAAGGCATGATCAGGCGAGGAGGTAAACAGGGGGAAGATGCTAAGAAAAAACTGTTTGAAGAATTCGGTTCGCGGGCGTTGGGAATTATTATGAAAATTGAATGCGAGAAAAAAAAGAAATAGGGAAATATTTTCGGTTTTCAATAAAGTGGCCGTCGCGGCCGCTTTTTGTTTAAAGATTGACGAAAAATACTATTTTTAGTAAGGTAAAGAGAGCAATAAACATTGAAATTTAGCTTTATTTATGAAGGTTTTAGTTATTGGGGCCAAGGGGATGCTCGGGCAGGAGCTCGCCAGGGAATTTAGGGAAAATGGTAATGAGATAATCTCCTGGGATAAGGAAGAGATTGATATTACAAAGAAAGAAGAGGTCAATAAAGAGATCTCGGCCTTGAATCCGGAAATTATTATAAACGCCGCGGCGTATAATGCGGTTGATAAAATTGAAGAAGGGGAGAAAGAATTGGCTGACGCAGTTAATGGTTATGCGGTAGGCAATTTATCCGAAGCGGCAAAATCAGTTGAAGCCATTTTTGTGCATTACAGTACGGATTATGTTTTTGAAGGGACAGCGATGGACGGTTACGGCGAAAACGAGAAACCAAATCCACAAAGCATTTACGCGAGTTCAAAATTATTGGGAGAGCAGCAAATTAAAAATGAAAAATATTATTTGATCAGAACCTCTCGGCTTTTTGGCAAGTCAGCAATAAGCGCTGGTGCTAAAAAAAGTTTTGTCGATGCGATGCTTGATTTGGCGGGCGATCGGGAGTTGATAGAATTGGTAGACGAAGAATTAAGTTCGCCGACTTACGTTCATGATTTAGCCAGGCGGACTCGGGAAATTATTGATTGGGAAAAACCTTTTGGTATTTATCATGTGACAAACTGTGGCAGTTGTACTTGGTACGGATGGGCGAAAAAGATATTTGAACTTTCCGGGGAAAATGTTAAGTTAATGCCGGTATCCGCCGATAAGTTTCCGAGGCCGGCCAAAAGACCAAAATATTCGATTCTTTTAAATACAAAATTACCGCCCATGCGTAGTTGGGAGGGGGCCTTGGCGGAATATCTTAAAACAAAATAATTTTTTATGAAAGCTTTAATCACGGCCGGAGGCAAAGCAACTAGATTACGGCCGATAACTTATACCATCAACAAACATCTTATCCCGGTTGCCAACAAGCCCATGATTTTTTATGCTTTGGAAAAAATTGCTGAAACCGGGGTTAGGGAGATTGGAATAAATATAAATCCAGGAGAGACAGAAATACAAAAAGTGGTCGGCGACGGGAGTAGATGGGGCGTTAAGATAACCTATCTAGAACAGATAGGCGGGCCTAAGGGCTTGGCTCACATTATTAAGAATGCCAAAGATTTTTTAGGTAACGAACCTTTTATTTTTTATCTCGGCGACAATATAATTCTCGGGAGCATAAAAAGGTTCGTGGATAAATTTGCCAATGAAAAATTGAACGCACTCTTGGCCTTCGCCAGGGTTCCCGATCCGGAACGTTTCGGCGTACCGGTTATTCAAGGCGGTAGAATTTTAAGGGTTGAGGAAAAGCCAGCCAAGCCGCAAACCAATCTGGCGCAGACGGGAATTTATATATACGATCCACAGATCTTAAATGCCGTGGAAAATATTCCTCCTTCATCTCGCGGCGAATATGAAATTTCCGACGCCAATACTTATTTGATCAAGAAGGGGTTCAACGTTGGCTATGAGGAAATTACTGGCTGGTGGAAAGACACGGGAAAACCAGGAGACCTTCTGGAAGGGAACCAATTGATTCTGCATGATCTCGCCGATATAAAAAACGAAGCCGAAGTGGCTTCAGGAGTCGTTATACAGGGAAAAGTCAAAATTGAAAAAGGGACTTATGTCGGCGGAAAATCTTTAATCCGTGGGCCGGTTGTGATCGGGAAAAACTGTGTGATCCAAGACAGTTACGTCGGTCCCTATACTTCGATTGGTGACAACGCCAAGATCACGAATACTGAAATTGAACATTCAATTATCTTCAATAACGCTGATATTAAATGCGGTCGGAGAATAGTTGATAGTTTAGTCGGTTATAATGCCGTGATTGCTTCTTCGCGAGACAGCCTCCCGCTCGGCCACAAACTTATTATTGGTGATAATTCGATGGTGGAGTTATAGTAGTAACTGGTAACGCATAATCAGTAACCAACAATTTTTTGAATTAATTTGTGCTCGTTACCTGTTATGGACTACTCATTACTTCAATACTGGAGTTCAAAAACTCCTTTTTTGTTTCCAACGGAGCCTATAAAATAAATTTTTTGTTTGCGAGTGTCAATATTAAAATCTTTTATGTCCGGAAGTGTTGAAAGGTCCGCCACATTTCTTTGGTCTCTCTCGTCGAGTTCTATAGTTTTTAAAGAATTATCATAGGTCAGCAAAATATAATTATCATTAATCCAGGCGATTCGGTTGGTTTCTTTGCTATAGCGGGTAATAAGAATTTCTTGTTCTGTCCGAAAATTATAAAACCATATTTCGAAATTTTTAGAGTAAAGAATTTTGTCGCCTCTTTCCGACCAGGCGGCATTATCAGCTTCGGTTTCAAAGACGAGGTCGCCGGAGGCCGTATCCCATATTTTGAGGTCGTCTATTTTTTTATCCAACACGGCCAGGAGATTTGGCGGGCCAGGATAAAAAGTTACTTCCTCGGTCGGGGAAAATGTCAATTTATTGTTTTTAATTCCGAGAAATTCAAAATAAAATTCATCCAGATTTTTATAAGTTCTCGCTTCACCGGTTTGGTAACCTAAAACAATAT
>CAYZNO010000034.1:0-7293 GCA_964479685.1 uncultured Gammaproteobacteria bacterium | reverse complement strand
CTGTTACCTTTAGGGGCGCTGGTTGCTTCGGCTCTCGTCGGCTTTATTGATGATTACCTCAATGTTAAAAGAATCGGGCCAAACGGCGGCGGATTGAGAATGCGTCACAGATTAATTATTTACACTTTAATTGCCGCGGTGGGCGCTTGGTGGTTTTATTTTAAATTAGATTGGGACATTATTCATATTCCTTTTTTAGGGAATTTCGTGATTGATTGGTGGACTATACCTTTATTTATTTTTATTATTGTCGCGACTTCTTTTTCGGTTAACGAAAGCGACGGTTTGGACGGCTTGGCCGGAGGATTGCTTCTCGCCTCTTTCGCTGCTTTTGGAGCTATTGCTTTTTCTCAGGGCAAGACAGATCTGGCTGCTTTTTGCGGCGTTATTGTCGGGTCGCTCCTGGCTTTCCTTTGGTTTAATATTAACCCAGCCCGATTTTTTATGGGCGACACAGGGGCCATGTCTTTGGGGGTGACTCTGGGAATTGTGGCGATGCTCACGAATTCGGTGGTTCTCTTGCCGGTAATTGGGTTTTTGTTCGCGGTAGAATCTCTTTCCGTAATTGTCCAGATTATTTCCAAAAAAATTAGAGGCAAGAAAATTTTTCTTTCTACTCCGATACATCATCACCTCGAAGCTATTGGATGGAGCGAACCGAAAATTGTTATGCGTTTCTGGGTTATTGCCGGTGTAACGGCAGTAATAGGTTTAATTATCTCCTTGGTTGATCGGGGTCTGAGCTAAGTTATATGCATAAACCGGATTATGTTTTCATAGGAATCGTAGGCGCGATTGTCGTTTTCGGACTTATTATGCTTTCGTCGGCAAGTTCCGCCGTGGCTTATGAAAAATTCGGAGATAATTATTGGTATATCAAGCACCAGATTGTTTTCGGACTGTTACCGGGATTAGCTGCTTTTTTTCTTATCGCCAGAACGGATTATCGCAAGTTAAGAAGATACGCACTTCCGTTTTTAGCGATTTCGATTATCCTGCTCCTTTTAGTTTTTATTCCCGGACTGGCGGCCGGCTATGGAACATCGAGGAGCTGGATCAATTTTTTGGGATTTTCTTTGCAGCCGTCCGAGATCGCCAAGCTGACCTTTTTGATTTATCTAGCGGCTTGGTTAGGCCCCAAGCGGGGCGGTAGGGATATGCAAGAGACGAGCTCAAGTTTTATACCGTTTATCGCCGCTTTCGGCGTCATTGTAATTTTGATGGTATTGCAACCGGATATCGGGACTCTTTCCATTATCGCCGTCACTTCGCTTGTAGTTTATTTTTCGGCGGGAGCGCCGATTTTGCATTTAAGTTGGATAACCGGAGCTGGCGCGATGATGTTTTTTTTATTGGTAAAGATAGCGCCCTATCGGGCGGCTAGGCTAATGACTTTTTTACATCCGGAGCTTGATCCGCAGGGCGTTGGGTATCATATAAATCAGGCTCTTTTAGCTATAGGTTCCGGAGGATTTTTTGGTCTTGGGCTTGGCCTTTCCAGGCAAAAATTCCAATATCTTCCGGAGGTCGCTGGTGATTCAATTTTCGCAATTATTGCCGAAGAATTGGGTTTTGTTTTAGCCGTTGTGTTGGTAGTTGTTTTTTTATTTTTGGCAATTCGTGGCCTGCGGATCGCCAAAAACGCTCCGGACGGGTTCGGCAGGCTTTTGGCAACCGGAATCATAAGTTGGTTTGTTTTTCAGGCATTTATCAATATTGGAGCCATGGTTGGAATTTTACCTCTTACTGGTATTCCTCTGCCGTTCGTGAGTTACGGTGGTACGGCACTGACGATTTGCCTTGCGGCGGCGGGGGTGGTTGTTAATATTTCAAAATATACGAAAGTTTAAAATATGGGATATAAAATTATTTTAACTGGCGGAGGGACAATGGGTTCAGTCACGCCGCTCCTAGCTTTATCTGAAGAGATAAGGATTAAAGATCCGGAAACGGAATTTTTGTGGATCGGGACAAGAAACGGGCCAGAGAAAAAAATTGTTTCAGGCGAAGGAATAAAATTTGTTGCTATCCCGGCTGGAAAATTAAGAAGGTATTTTTCCGGTAAAAATTTATTTACGCCCTTTTTAGTTCTCGCGGGGTTTTTAAAATCTTTTTTTGTGATTTTAAAGTTTAAGCCGCAGATTATTTTGTCGGCTGGCGGTTTTGTCGGTGTGCCTGTTATTTTTGGGGGATGGATTTTAAAAGTTCCAAGCCTTGTTCATCAGCAGGATATCCGTCCTGGTTTTGCCAATAGGCTGACTTCCCGATTTGCCAAAACCGTTACGGTAGCTTTTCCGGAATCGGAAAAATTTTTTTCAAAATCAGTTTGGACCGGCAACCCAGTGAGAAGGAGAATTTTTTCTGGGAACAAGGAAAGAGCAATAAAATTTTTTGGGTTAGAGAAAGATTTACCGACGATTTTTATTTTGGGCGGCGGAACCGGGGCCTTGGAACTCAATAATATAGTTTTAGCGGCCGTCCCAGAGTTAATTAAATTTTGCCAAGTTATCCATATTACTGGCGGGCGATTCGACGAGCGGATGATGGCCGAACAGAAAAATAACGAGCGCTATCATCCTTTTGATTTTCTCGAGAGCCCGCTCAGAGATGCGTATATAGTAGCTGATTTAGTTGTTTCGAGGGCCGGGCTTGGAACCCTGACTGAACTTGCCGCACTCGGAAAACCGACAATTTTGGTACCTATGCCTAAAAGTCACCAGGAAGACAATGCTTGGTATTTTAAAAAAAATAACGCCGTTGAAATTTTAGATCAGGAAAAACTTATGTCGGCAAATTTTGCCGCTTCAATTAAGGAATTATTAAATGACAAGGCCAGATTGGATAATTTAAGCAGGAATATCGGGAATGTCATGAAGCTTGGCGCGGCCGGCAACATGGTTGAGGAAATTTTCAAAATTATAAAAAAATAAAATAAAAAAAGGACAGAATTTTTTAAACCCTTCCTCCGCGGATGGGTTTTTCTGTCCTGGGTGGCGTCTTGGCTAAGGCCGGTTGTCCGCGACAACGCGGTTCTTGCCTGACCTTTTAGCCAGGAGCATGGCTCTGTCGGCGGCGCCGATCAAGCTGAAAGCCATCTCCTGATTTTTCCGTTCGGCGACACCGATGCTAACGGTTATGGCCATTGCTTGCCCCTGGAATTCGAATGGCTTTTCCGCGACAACCATTCGAATTCTTTCGGCCACGATGACCGCGTTTTTACAGTTGACCCCTTTCAGGATGACGATAAATTCTTCTCCTCCGTATCGTCCGATCAGATCGTAGCGACGAAGAGTGTTCTTCAGTCTCTCGACCAGCTGTGCAAGGATTGCGTCGCCGGCTTGGTGCCCGCCACGCTCGGCGTCATCGTTCACTCGCTTGAAATTGTCTACGTCGATGAAGATGACCGAAAGAGGGATGTCTAGGCGGTGGCAGAAAGAGATTTCTTCCTCGAGCTTTTTTTCGATCAGGTATCGGTTCATAGCCCTGGTCAGCGGGTCGATGCCAACCATCTGTTGCAGGCGAGCCACTTGCTCTCTCAACTCGGCATTTTCCAGTTCGAGTTTCGCCATTCGCGTAGCGTCGGCTTCGATTGTCTGCCAGGCCCGCCCAACTACTTTGTCTGGGGATACTCGTTCAGACATCGATTCCTCCTTTCGGGAATGCGATTTACGCATTTGGCGAATCTAAAATATTAAGACAAAACAGAAATTTTGTCAAGTTGTCAAGAGATCAATATTATTGGTATTTATTTTAATACTAATAATTTTATTATTAAGATTTTTTGTTTCGGGTGATTTTATGCGCAAATAATTTGGCGCGTGACCAAACCAAAAATTATTTTTTCTTTCTTCGAAAAGAACCGGAACGGTTTGGCCGATCATTTTTTTAATGAATTTTTTTCTGGTGATATCGGCAATTTTTTGGAGACGAAAAAAGCGGTTCTCTTTTATTTTTTCATTAATTTGATCGGGCATCCTTGCCGCTGCCGTGTTGGGCCGCCTGGAGTAAGGGAAAATATGGATTTTAAAAAATCCGACTTTCTTAGCGAGGAGATAAGTATCGCGGAAATCTTTTTCGGTCTCTCCGGGAAAGCCGACAATAATGTCGGTGGTAAATCCCACGAGCGGAAATTTATTTTTTATTTTTTTGGCAAGAGATAAATATTGCCGAGCAGTGTATTTCCGATTCATTAATTTCAGAACGCGATTGCTGCCGGATTGAAGAGATAGATGTAGATGCGGCATGATTCGCGGATCGTGGAATAGAGAAATAAAATTATCGTTGATAAGCGAAGGGTCGAGAGAACCAAGACGAATTCTTTGGATTGAGGTTTCTCGCAGAATTTTATGTATAAGCCTATCCAGATTAGTGCCATGAAAATGGTACTTACAAATATTCACACCGGTCAGAACTATTTCCTTATAACCTTCATTAACTTTTCTTTTAACGGCGGCAATAATTTTTTGGGCATTGACACTTTTCGGTTTACCGCGGAAATAGGGGATAATGCAGTAAGAGCAAAAATTATCGCAGCCAGTTTGAATTTTGATAAAGGCGCGGGTGCGATTTTCCAGCAGAAATCGTGGCAATCCGTTGGCTTTTTTATTGGTCGAATGCGCCATTTTAATTTTTTTTAAAATATCCGAAAGATTTTTAGAGTAATAATCAACTTCGGAAATTTTTTGCCCGAAACAGCCGGTGACAAAAATTTTCGCTTCATGGTTTCGGCGTTTGGCCTGGCGGATAATTTGCCGCGTGCCTTGTTCAGCGCCAGCCGTAAGCCCACAGGCATTTACGACATAAATATCGGCTTTGTTTTTCCAGCCGACAATAAAAAAGCCTTCGTTTTGAAGACTTTCTTTTAGTTCATCTGTCTCTGCTTGGTTTAATTTACACCCTAGGGTGTAAACAGCAATTTTCATTCGGATTTACGTTAATAGAAACAAAGTGACCCGGCCGGGGCTCGAACCCGGGACCCTCTGCTTAAAAGGCAGATGCTCTACCAGCTGAGCTACCGGGTCACAGAAATAAAAAAAATTTTGGATATATCCATAGATAGCAATTTCATCCGAAATCTGATATAATAATATCAAGATATTTTATTTTTGGCAAGAGCTTTTATGCGCATCGCCATGATCGGTCAAAAGGGGATTCCCTTTATCCGTGACGGAGGAGTGGAAAGGCACGTTGAAGAGCTGGCGGCTAGGCTGGTTTCTTTGGGACATGAAGTTTACGCTTATGTCAGGCCGCGTTTCATTATTAACGGACAAAAAGTTTATCGGGGTGTCAATTTGATTTCCCTGCCTTCGATCCCGACCAAAAATTTGGATACAATTACCCATACCTTTCTAGCGACAATAAATGTCCTTTTTAAAAAAGTGGACATTATTCATTATCACGGGGTTGGCCCATCCACCTTGGCGTGGATTCCGCGAATTTTCCGACCAAGAACAAAAGTTATAGTTACTTTTCATAGTATTGACCGTTTTCATAAAAAGTGGGGTCGTTTTGCCAGGTTCTACCTCGGCTGGGGTGAGTGGACGGCAACTCATTTTGCGCACCGGACAATCGCCGTTTCTCAGTCAATTAAGAAATACTGCCGCGAGAAATTTAAAAAAGATGTGGTATACATCCCGAACGGCGTTTCGGCGGAAAAGAGCGTTGGTGTTAGAGAAATAAAAAAATTAGGTTTGGAAGAGAAAAGTTACATCCTGACAGTTGCCCGCCTTATAAAACATAAAGGCATCCATTACCTGATTCAGGCTTACAGAAATTTAGAAAAAAAATTCGGTACGGAAGGCAAAAATTGGCCGGGAGGAAAAATAAAAAAACTGGTAATCGTCGGAGCGCCGAGTTTTACCGACGATTATTCCGCTTATCTCAATAAATTAGCAGAGCAGAGCCCTAATATAATATTTACTGGTTTTCAGACTGGGGAGCCGCTAAAACAACTTTTTGCCAATGCTTGTCTTTACGTTCATCCGTCCGAGGCCGAGGGCCTTTCCATTACTATCCTTGAGGCGATGTCTTACGGAACTTGCGTGTTGATTAGCAATATTCCGGAAAATTTGGAAACTATTGACCATTCCGGTTTTTCCTTCGAAACCAAAGACGTGAACGATCTTTATGAAAAATTGATTTATCTTTTCGAAATGCCGGAAATAGTAAGGGTAAGAGGAGAAAGAGGAAAAAAATTTATTGAAGAAAATTTTAATTGGGACAAAATAGTCCTGGAAACTGAAAAAGTCTATAAAAACTTATAATCAAGAATTATATGCATAACGCTATAAGCCTTGGCAAAGTTAAGGAAATCGAAATAAAAATCCACTATTCCTGGTTTTTGATATTTTTTCTGGTTGTCTGGTCTTTAGCCCAATTTTATTTTCCGGCCAATTATCCCGGCTGGACAGACACGATTTATTGGCTTGCTTCGTCGGTCGCCGCTTTTTTCCTTTTTGTCTCGGTTCTTTTACACGAACTTTCACATTCGCTGGTAGGCAAAAGAAGGAATATCATGGTCAAGAGTATCACGCTGTTCGTTTTTGGCGGAGTAGCCGAGATGGTGACAGAACCGAAAAAACCTTTGGACGAATTTCAGATGGCTATCGCCGGACCGCTGGCCAGTTTCGCCCTCGCGGGAGGTTTTTGGCTGCTTGCGGGAACAAATATAAGTTTAACTGGCGCGGCAATTGCTCACTATCTTTTTTTGATCAATGGCATCCTTGGGGTTTTTAATTTAACGCCGGCTTTCCCGCTCGATGGCGGAAGGGTTTTTCGGTCAGCGCTCTGGGCGGCTTCCAAAAATATAGATAAGGCCACTCGTTGGGCAGTCTCCGTAAGCAGAGTCATAGCTTTTCTTATTATGATCTGGGGCATAAAAATGCTTACGGAAAATAATTATATCGGCGGCCTATGGATGATTATTATCAGTTGGTTTTTGATTCAGGCTGCCGGGTCAAGTCTTAAGCAACAATTGATGGAAACAGTTCTCTGTCACGTAGCTGCCAAAGATTTAATGGATAAGGAATTTAAAAAAATTCCGCCCAAAATGCTGCTTAGGGATTTGGCTAAGGCGTTTATTGATTATAAACAAGGAGGGTTCCCGGTTGAGGAAGGCGACAAATTAATTGGGCTTGTGACACTCCACGACTTGCGGAGCGTGCCGAGAGCCAAGTGGAATACAACAAGAGTTGATGCTGTTATGACCGGTGCCGAGAAACTTGAGACATTAAAGCTCACCGATACGGCCTATGATGCTTTTTTGAAATTAACAAATAACGACTTCGGCCGCTT
>CAYZNO010000033.1:0-7593 GCA_964479685.1 uncultured Gammaproteobacteria bacterium | reverse complement strand
TAAAGTTGGCATAGCCGGCAGTGGTCGAGGCGTCGACTATGACATTAGCCGCGGTAATTCCGACGTCGTCAGTGACATTGACTGTTGTGTCAGTGATGGTGGCGTTGGAGAGTTTGGTCGGAGCGGTGATGGTGATCACGGGGTTGTTCGTTTCAATGACATAGTTTGTTTCGCTTTGAGTTGATGAGTTTGTCGCGTCATCAATGGCCTTGAGCACCAAATCTCCGCTTGAAGTGATATCAATCGTGCAGTCAACGGTAGTGGAGTTGGTCTGGGTGCAGTTAAAGTTGGCATAGCCGGCAGTGGTCGAGGCGTCGACTATGACATTAGCCGCGGTGATTGAAACATTATCGGTCACGTTGACGGTCGTGTCGGTGATCGTGGTATTAGAGAATTTGGTCGGGGCAGTAATAGAGATAGTCGGGTTAGCGAGATCTATTATAAAAGCGGTTACATTTAAAACCAAACTATTGTTACCGGCCGTATCTTGAACCTGAATGGTGCAATTTGAATGAGAACCAGCGCTAAGAGCATTAAAAGTCACTGTGTTATTGCCGGCCGTTGCGGAAGTGGTGCCGCTCGAACAGTCGCCGCCATAGCTGATTGCCCCGGCTTCGTTGGAACTGAAAGTATAATTTGGCGTTGCGTCGTTTGTCGGCGTGGGAATCGGGGTAATTTCAGCCAAAGCCGGAGCAGTATTGTCAGTGTTTAATTGCCCGACTAACTGATAGCCAATATTTGTAGCGTTATCAGCGGCCTTAACGCAAAGATAATCGGTGTGGTTTCCGGCAATGGAGAAATTGGTGCTGTTGGTAAACGAATTGCCGTAGGTATCGGCTCCATTGCAGATATTATCGGCGCTAAAACCGTATTCCAAGGAAGCGGCATTCAAATTAGCGTCGCTGGCCGTAACATTAATTGTATCCGTTTGTACCGGGCCAGCGGCCGTCCCGTCGTTTATAACAAATGTCGGGGTGCTTTTATCGACTGTGTAAACTTCGCCGGTAGTAAAATTACCATTGCCTAACCCCGTACCGCCAAGTTTGTTGCCGGCCGCATCAACGATTGTGTCGTCATCGGTAGCATCAAGGCGAATCGTGCCGTCGCCGCTGCCGGTATTCACGGTTACCGTGCGAGTCGCGCCCGAATCAGTACTGACACCGGTTACTGAAGCACCGCTCACTCCGGTGGTGGTTAAAGTGAAATCGGATGTGTCAACTCCTGTCACGCTTTCACTGAAAGTCGCTGTGAATTGGACAGATGCCGCATTGGTTGGCGTCGAGCCAATGCGCACGATAGAAGACACGTTAGGGACGGCCGTATCCAAAATAAAATTACCCATACTTGTCCAGGCCGAAGTAAGATTACCGTCATTATTTTGAGCGCACCAATAATAAGTCGCGTCAGATCCAATCGAAGAAGCCGGCGTCCAGGTTGTATTTTCATTATTAGTTGACGTCGTAGCCGATGTCCCGCTCGCTACTACTGTGCCTGCCAAACAATTAGCGGCGCTTGTGGCAATTCTGTAATTAGTCGTGCCGATATCCCCCGTATCCGGATCGGAATAATTGGCGGATAGGGTCGGGGTGTTGTCGTTTGTATACGAACCGCTAGCCGGAGAAACTAAAGTTGGCGCGTTTGGCGCCGTATCCGCAGTATAGACAAGAATAATTCTCCCGCTAGCACCAGCACCACCACTATGGTTAGTATTATTTGGGACATATGCCCCACTTCCGCCGCCGCCGGGGGCTACGCCCGCATTTCCATTTCCTTCAACTCCCAATCCGGCTCCTCCGTTTCCTCCACCAACTGATCCTCCTGTGCCGGCCGCGCCGCCGGTCGGACCGGCGCTTCCGTTGCCGCCGTTGCCGCCGTTAGTTGCGTCTCCGGCTGCGCCGCCTCCGCCGCCTGAGCCTGTACCAACTCCTCCGCCATCACCTCCGGCGCCACCACTAAATTTTATATCGCCAACACCTGAAGCTGCTGCGCCGCCCGTACCATTACCGGTATTTTGACTTCCGCCCGTTCCTCCCTTTGCGCCAGCTTGCACCGCAGTTCCCGTGATACTCGCGCAATTAACATTGTTGGTATTACAAAACCAGGAGTCCCCGCCGGCTCCACCAGCTCCAGTACTAGCCGTTCCGCCAGCTCCTACATGAACAGTATAACTATTACCGGGGGTAACTGCTATGTTTATTTTTTTTGAGTATGCGCCACCTCCGCCGCCCGATTGCCCT
Source organism: uncultured Gammaproteobacteria bacterium (assembly GCA_964479685.1). Classification (GTDB taxonomy): domain Bacteria; phylum Patescibacteriota; class Patescibacteriia; order XYB2-FULL-38-15; family XYB2-FULL-38-15; genus JBGSRW01. The sequence goes on along the minus strand of CAYZNO010000033.1, from coordinate 5,356 downwards.
CCGTCATTGTTCGCCGTCTCGCCCGCACCGGCTCCGCCTCCGCCCCAGACTTCAGCCGTCACTGAAAACACGTTGGCAGGAGCTACCCAGGTTGTCGACGAATTAAATGTTTCGGTCGTCGCCTGTGCGGCCGGCACAAAAATATCCGAAACAAAGGTAGATACCGAAAAACCGAGCATCCCCAGAATTGTCACTATAACAAAAAAGCGGAAAAATGGCTTTTCCACTTTTTGAGGAATCGGATCAAAAGATTGTTTAATTTGTACTTTTCCCGCCCTAGGTTTTCGGCAAGAATTAGAAGAAAAACGACGTGTGGTTCCCATACGGATTTGGTTAATTATCTTATGCCATAATTATACCAAATCCCGCCAATAAAAGAAGGCCTATGGTGTCAGGCCTTCTTCAAGAATATTTCTGAAGATATCGCGACGGCTGACGATGCCAACAATCTTTTTATTTTTTACGACCGGCAGACGGTGGATTTTGGCCGTCAGCATCTTGGAGCCAGCGCTAAGCGCTTCCTCGTCTTCGCCGACAGAGATAATCTTTCTTGTCATTAAATGTTCTATTTTTATTTTGCTTTTCGCGGCAAACCGATGTTTTATTTTTTCTTTACTCAACCAAAGGCCGACATCAAGCAAAATGTCGCGGACGTCAGGATACAGGGCATGAAACAAATCTTTTTCCGAAATCATCCCCACAAGATTTCCTTTTTTGTCAACGACCGGCGCCCCGCTAATTTTATTTTTAACCAAAATTCTCGCGGCCTCCATAAGGGTTTGCCCGCTTTTTAAGAAAAAAACTTTTTTTACCATGACATTTTTAACTTTCATATTATTCTGCGTGAAAAAATTTAATTAAATAAATCATCCCAACGCCTAATAGAAAAACGATGAATGTACTAACGGACTCTTTAATTTTTGTAGTTTTTCTTATCTCCGGAAGTAAATCAGAGGCGGCAATGTAAATAAATCCGCCGGCCGCAAAGGGCAATAAAATTTTTATAAAACTGTCCGAATGGCTGGCCCAGAAATAACCGATAATTCCGCCTCCGACCGCGGTCAGTGCAGTCAAAAAATTCATTAAAAGGGCTCTTTTCTTTTTAAAACCGGCGTAAAGCAACGTCCCGAAATCGCCGATCTCCTGGGGAACTTCGTGAAGAATAACTAATGTCGTCACAACTATTCCCAGATTAAAATTTTCAACAAATGCGGCGGCGATTACCAGCCCGTCAATAAAATTATGAATCCCGTCGCCAACTAAGGACATGTAGCCAAAAGTATGAACCTCGCAATGTTCTTTGTGGCAATGCCTCCACTGAAAAATTTTTTCCACGACAAAAAAAACAACAAAAGCAACCAAAACCCAGATAAAAATATCCTCTCCGTCGCTTTTCTCCATTGCTTCTGGCAAAAGGTGCAAAAAAGCTCCGCCCATTAGGGCGCCGGAAGCCAAAGCAACTAATGCCAACAAAATTTTCTCTAATAATTTCTCCCGCAGGGCCAAGGCAAAAATACCGACTAGGGCCAGTAAACTCACGACAAAAGTGCTTCCGGTAATCCAAAATAAAATGTCCATATTAATATAATATTTTTCTAAAAGATGGATACCGGAATCTCACTGCTCGCCCCGCCATGGCGGGGCTACGCTTGGGGCAAACCGGCGTTTTTCCCCAACTGTTTTCCGCCGAAAAGATGGGAAACTCCGGTTTCTTCAAACCCTTCCCATTCGATTCCTGCTCTTCGTCAATCAAACGACTGCTTAAAATATTAAAAGTATTAATCTTTTCAAAGCGGGATACCAGAATCGAACTGGCGCCTACTCCTTGGAAGAGAGTCGTACTGCCACTATACTAATCCCGCATGATCTAAATCGCAATTACTGAACGTCGCTCGAACCTTTTTTGAACAGAAAATGCTCGAATAACTCCGCTCCGCGTTTCCGTCCGCTGAAACTCGGCGAGCAAAGCAAAACAATTTTCTTTCAATTTTTTATCGCCCGCCCGCCAATTTTTTCTTAAAAGGAATTGAAAATTGTTTTGCTTTGATGTCCCGCCAACTGCGGGACGGCGGAAACGCTTCGCTACGCACTGCCGCGCCTTCGGCGCGGAAAGCAGGCGGGCAAAAATTCCTTCCCCCAGACTCCCTTCCTTTTTGCCCGCCTGCTGGAAACCCCCAGCGGATTTTTCGGACAGCGGCGGGGCTTCAATTCAAATTGGGCGGTGGGTGGGTTAAGAAACTTTATATCTTTGTATTCATAATTTAGCACAAATATAATTAAAAGTAAATTTGCTATTGACAGCGATTTCCCATTTGATACAATAGACCTATACCTATGGTCGGGGTGTGGAAAAGTAATAATTATTAAATTTTCAAAAATATGACTACCCAAAAAGAAAATACACTCATCAATTTCAAAAAGGCCCAAAGCTTAATATCAAAAATCATTAAAATGGTCGAAGCCGATGCATACTGTATTGATATTATGCAGCAAAATTCGGCAGTGATAGGTCTTTTGAAATCTGCCCATCAAATGTTAATGGAGAATCATCTTAATACTTGCTTTAAAACAGCAATGGCAACAAAAAACGAAAAAAGAAAACAAGAGATGATTCAAGAGATTTTAAAAGTTACAAAACTATTTAATAAATAATTAAAATTATTATGACTAAAAATACAAAAGAACATATCTATTATGTCAAAGGAATGCATTGCGCTTCTTGTGAAGTTTTAATTGAGAAAAAATTGTTAGAATTAGAAAATATAAAATCAGCCGAAGCTTCGGCCGCTAAAGGCGAAGTGTTAATCGAATACGAAGACAAAAAGCCGTCCCTTGAAAGATTGAACGAAATTTTTAAAAGAGAAGGTTATGTTTTTTCTGACCAGCCAAGAGAAGTAATAAATGGTTTTAAGCCGAGGGAGTTTTTTATTACCCTCGGCATAGGATTATTGATTATTATCGGTTTTGTCGGATTAAATAGATTGGGATTATCAGGATTAATAAATGTTGGCTCAAAATCATCTTTGCTAATGTTTTTTGTATTCGGACTTCTTGCTGGGATTTCCAGCTGTGCGGCTTTGGTCGGCGGAATAATTCTTTCAATGTCAAAACAATGGGGCGAATTATATTCTGATTCTGACTCTACTTGGAAAAAAATTCAGCCCCACCTAATTTTTAATGCTGGCAGACTTATTTCTTACGGCGTTTTAGGAGTCGCGTTAGGAGCAATTGGTAGCAAACTAAATTTTTCCTTAAAATTTGGGCCGATTTTAGTTATCGCAGTTTCTATAATGATGATTTTTTTGGCTTTCCAGATGTTTGGGTTTAAGGCGTTTAGAAAATTTCAATTCACAATGCCAAAATTTATTACGAGATTTATTGCCAGCGAATCTAATTTCAAGGGCCGTTATATGCCGTTCTTAATGGGCGCGTTTACCTTTTTTCTGCCTTGCGGTTTTACCATAACTGCTCAGGGATTGGCTTTAATTTCTGGAAACGAAATTCGGGGAGGATTAATTATGTTTTTATTCGCGTTGGGTACTTTGCCAATGCTTTTATTTATTGGTTTGTCTAGCGTTAAATTTTTGCAAAAGCCGCATTTATCTGAAAGATTTTTGAAAATAGCCGGCATCTTGGTTCTATTTTTTGCTCTCTACAATATAAATTTTCAATTAAATGTTTTGGGGATTTCCAGTCTTAGCGATTTAGGTATCAATTCAACCCAATCTTCTGATATTAATAAAAATACTTCGTCTAAAAACGAAGAGGGGCTAGCTCCAATTGTTAATGGCAAACAAATTTTAAAAATGGAAGCTTCCTCTCGCGGCTATTCGCCAAATTATTTTAAGATAAGAGCCGGAGTGCCAGTAAGATGGGAAATTACCGACAGAGGAACAAGCGGATGTGCTAATGCTGTTATCTCAAAAAGTTTATTTGAGGGAGAAATTCCTTTGACCCCAGGGCAAACCAGTATTAAAGAATTTACCCCTGAAAAACCCGGTAAGTATAAATTTAGTTGTTGGATGGGAATGGTTTCCGGAACTATAGAAGTTGTGGATAAAGGCGGTACGACGTCTCAAAATAATGTTTCAACTGATAATGAAAATTTATTTACTCCATCGGGCGCAGAGAGTTCGGGTGGGAGTTGCGGCATAAACGGGAAATGCGGTTGTGGCGGATAAAAAAGGTAAAAATAGTATCAAAAGTCGGATATTAAAAAAATTAAACTTTAACATTATGAAAAACTACAATCAAATTAAAAATCTGCCCTTTAAAGAATTAAGGGGCATCTCTCAAAAAACCATTAATATTCACTTCGGCAAACTCTATCAGGGTTATGTCAAAAAATGGCAGGAGATTCAAGAAAAATTAAATCAAGCAGATAAATCATCAGCCAATGCTACTTTTAGCGAATTAAGGGAATTAAAGCTGGAAGAAACTTTCGCGGCAGATGCTGTAATTTTACATGAAGCATATTTTGATATTTTGGGCGGAGATGGCAAGCCGTACGGTAAGATTATTGAAGCAATCGCTCAAAATTTTGGCTCGTTTAACCACTGGCAGGAAGAATTTAAGGCTCTTGGTCTTTGCAGCCGTGGCTGGGTGATTTTATCTTATGATTTTAATGACGGCAAACTGCGTAATTATATTGCCGACTTGCACAATCAAGGCGGCATCTGGGGCGCGGCGCCAATTTTGGTCTTGGATGTTTACGAACATGCTTATTTTATTGATTTCGGCGCTGACCGAAAAAGCTACATTGAAATTTTTTTTGATAACTTAAATTGGCAAGTTGTAAATCAAAAATATTTAAATTTAATTCAATAATTTATGGAGAAAACAATTTTAAAAATCTTGGGAATGCATTGTGCTTCCTGCGCGGCCAATATTGAAAACGCTTTAGTAAAAGAGGCAGGGGTTAAATCTGCCAATGTTAATTTTGCTTCAGAGAAACTTTATTTAGAGTTTGATGAAATTGAGATAAGCATTGCCAGAATTAAAAAAATTATTGAGAAATTGGGATATAAAGCAACGGAGGAAACTGCCGAGGAAGAAATAATTGACCATCATAAAGAAGCAAAAGCACAAGAAATACAAAAATTGAAAAGGCGGTTTATTTTTGCTTTGATTTTTAGTTTGCCCATTATTTATATGGTAATGGGTGAAATGATCCCGCTTGGCGGGATGCCAACAATTTTTGAAAATTACGGGATTATTATTCAGTTTGTTTTGGCAACGGCGGTTATTGTTTCTTGTTTTAATATCTGGATATCCGGTTTTAAAAATTTACTGCGCCTGTCTCCCAATATGGATTCTCTTATTTTTATTGGCACAGCCGTTGCTTATTTTTATAGTT
>CAYZNO010000032.1:6124-7902 GCA_964479685.1 uncultured Gammaproteobacteria bacterium | reverse complement strand
GAGATATATGAAAAGAGCGAGCCCGGGCGAAAGGAATAAATTTATGTACTTTGAACCCCAACCGTTGACTTCGCCGTTAATGCCCCAATGAACCGGGACTTTATTAGGCAAATACGGCGCGATGACAAAACCTGAGGCAACAACCAAAATAAGAAAAACTAGCATTGCCCAGTCGATTTTTGTCCAAAGTTTCATAAATTTTTCTTTATCTGAGATTAAAATTATTAGATAATTATAACATTTACCGCTCCTCTTGACAAAATCGCCCGGATATTATAAGGTTTAGGGTTCATTCCGAAAGGAGGACGAAATGACAGGTCAAACCGCCCCCAAGCGGCAACTGTGGATAATGGTAGCGTTTTACGAAAAAGTCGCCGCTCTGAGGGACCAAAGATCCTTCGCGGCTAGCTGGCTCGAAGATTTCCGCGACAGCCTCGCGAGGATCTTTGGACTCAATCCGGCCAAGGCCTGGGACCACATGATGTTCAACGACGGCATCGAACTCATGCTTGAAACTGTCAAACGGATGGAGGAAAAAGTCGGCCTGCACACGATCTGCCGGGACGCTTATGAACAAGCCAAACGCGAATGGAACGGGTCCGATGCCCGCGCCATGATCCAGCGGGAAACTAACTTCGTCAGAAACATCCCTAAGCTGGACGATATCCGCGAGAACTTCGAAGCAGCCATGGCCGGCCTGCTGATCGAAAACGACGGAGCCGTAGCCCACTGCCGGAACGAGCTGGCACGGCTGTTCCGCATGCACCGGCTTTCGCGTTAGAGCCGGAAAGAAAGGAGGCAAAACGAAAAGCATCCCCTCGCGAGGATGCTTTCTTTTTTTCTAAAATTTACGCCGCTTTTTTGCCAGTCACTCTTTCCAAAGTCGCTTTATGAGCCGCTCTTCTGGCTTCTTCTCTGGCTTTTTCTTCTTCCGACATTCCGGCCGGTTCCGTTAAAGCCTTAACAGCGGCCTTATAAACATTGTCGTGGAAATACTCTGCTGTCATACCCGGTTCTTTATTTTGCAATTTCCTTACCCAAGATTTAATGGCGGTAATCGCACCTTCTCTCCTTTTCGGGGTCAGCTTAACTTTGTCATCGCCGCTGCCACGGGTCAGAATATTATCCACGAATTGTTCTGGAGAAATAGCGCCGGCTTGCAAACTGCCAACGTCCTCATCGGCCTCTTTTTCCATTTTAAATTTGTCTATCTCTTCCTGTGTCATTTTTCTGCCCTCTTGCGTATACTCCGGATCAAGCACCGGGGGAATTCCTTCTCTAAACATATTTTAAAAGTTAATACTTAGGAACATTTTATCATAACACAAAATTTTAATTTTGGCAAGACCCTAGGCGGCCCTTTTCCTTTTTTTCAATGGTATCACTTTTCCCGGCCTCATCTCTCCCGCGGCCCCTTTCAGCACTGCTATAGATCCTGCAGTTTCACTCACCCACTTCCTGAAAGCCTGGCTATCAAACTTAGAAATGGCATCCTTTTGCGCCGCATAGGCTTTTCTAACTTCTTCTAAATTCTTAGCCATCCGATTAATGATTTTTTCGTCATGTTCTTTGCCTTTTGCTATAAAGACCGCATCCATTGTGTCAGCGAGATCGGGCAAATGCGCCTTGAAGCTCTCGGAAATTTTTGGCGCCCATAAACCAGCTAAAATCTTCTTTTTTTCCGCCGCGGAAAATTCAAACGGCTTCACTTCTTCCCACTCCGGCGGCATTTCCTTGCCTTTTTTCTTCATCTTACCAAGAGCAACCGGCTCAACTTT
>CAYZNO010000032.1:0-6024 GCA_964479685.1 uncultured Gammaproteobacteria bacterium | reverse complement strand
GGCCGCTTCTGCTTCTTTTTCTACTGCTGCTTCTTCGGCTTTGGCTGCGGCAACAACCGGCGCTGTTTCGGCACTTACTGCACCAGCCCGGACCGCGCTCTCTTCGATTTTTGCCGGGATTTCCGCTCCTCTGGCTTTCACTTCACCAACCGCTTCCTCGCCCGCGATTTGCATAGCTTCAGCGGTTTCTTTTTTGGCTTCCTTTTCCGCCGCGGCAGCTTCCATTTTTTCTTCATATTCAAAATATTCATTCATCTTTTCCCAGTATTTGCCGATTCCAAACTGATTAAAAAATCTGGAAACTGACCCCGGTTTCTTGGGCGGTTTTTCCCTTTTTATCGGTTTTTCTTCTTCCCTTGGCCTTTCCTCTGGTCCCGGCGCCATCTCAGCCGCGTTGGTTGTTTTCCCATTCATATTGGTGTATTTAATTTAAATTTAATTTTTTACGCAATTTGTCTATCTGTTGTTGTTCGATCTTTTTGATTGCCCGCTCGACAATCTCTTTTTGACGCAAAGACAGTCCGGCCATTATATCAGAAAACTTGCGGTAGGCTTCCTCGGCCTGCGCCAGCGCTTCTGCGGTCGTTTTTGGGTCGTTTGTAGCCATAAAATCAAAGGATTAGTGTCCCTTTATGAATTTTAGCAAAATTTTGAAGTCAAGTCAAAATAAAAAAACTCCCTATTCTTATGTAGGGAGTCAGTCTTTTGGAAAGGTTCTCTTTTTCAGCAGCCGGAGCTTCAATCTCACCCAGCCGCGCTTGCCGCCCAGTTCCCCCGCCAGCCAAAATTTGGTCAAAAGCGGCACTCTAATATCGCGCGCGAGGTCAGAGGCCAAAAGAAAAATCACCATTTTCATGAGCAGTTCCAACCTCTGCTGGGCGACGCAAAATTGCGCCGTCGAAAGCCGGATGCTTGTTTCGTGCCATTTGACAATTTCGCGGTAAATTTCGACTGCCGCGGAAATCAAATCTGGCGGCAAAATCCCGAACTTGTCCGTTATTTTTTTCTCTGGAGACTCCTCCACTTTCTCCACAACCGACCTCCTCTCGATCGAATTATCATAACAAAAAAGGGGTTATTGTCAACCCCCTTATGCAGACCTTTTTTATTTATTATTGTAAATATTTCGCTTTATTCACCTTGTGCTCGTCGAAATTTCTACTGTAAATCGTTTGGCCGTCTTTCGTGTGAAGAAAATACCAGTAGTTATTCGCTTTGGGATAAATCGCCGCTTTTATCGCCTCAATGCCTGGATTGCCGATTGGCCCTTTGGGCAGACCGCGATATTTGTAAGTGTTGTATGGAGAATCAACTTCCAGATCATCAAAGCTTGGCTGAGTTTCGTATTTTCCGGTCGCGTAATTTACCGTAGCATCGGACTGGAGAGCGATTCTCTCGTCAATTCTCCGCCAGAAGATATCAGAGATCATGGCCATGTCTTCTCCTCGCCCCTCTTTTTCTAGAATAGAAGCCACGGTAACAATTTCAAAAATTGTTTTTTTCTGTTTTTTTATTTCCAAACGCATTTCTTCGGTTAATTTAAGCCCGAAATTATCGAGTGTCTTTTTTATTACATGACTGGCAAGATCGGCCTGTTCGTCGTCGCTCGAACGCATTTCTGCCGGAAGTTTTTCGTAAATACGGTAAGTATCTGGGAAAATATATCCTTCAAGCGTCGCCCCTTCCGGACGGTCACCCAAAAAATCATAATCCCCCACCTTAGCCTCGAATTTTTCTAACTCTCCGGTGAAAACATCGCTATCAAGCAAATTTTCATTTTCCAGATATTTTCCTATTTCGCGGTTATTCCAACCTTCAAGAATTTTTATATCCCTTTCGCTCGGCCCTTTTGTTTCCGTCAAAACTTCCGTAATTTCCCAAAAATGCATATTCTGCCTTAAGGCGTGTTCCCCGGCCTGAAATTTACTCTGAATTTTCTTCCACCAGACATAAGTTTCAAAAACAAATTTATTTTTAATAAAACCCTGGTCCAGAAGATTTTGACTGATTTCATTAACCCCTTCGCCCCTTGCGATAACAAAGATTTTCTCCGCCGAATCATTGCCTGCCGGAGACAGAAAAAACCAAACGCCAGCCGCTATAGCCACCACGATTGCCAAGGAAAAAATTTTTTTCATATTTATTAAATAAATTTTTTTAATTTTCTTTTTTCTAATTCTTCAATAATTTTTTTAACTTCGCCGGATTTTTCTTTCGGACATACAAGCAACGCGTCGTCACTCTGGGCAATAACCATGTCTTCCAGCCCGACCGTGGCGATTATTTTATCATGAGGTCCGTAAATCAGGCAATTTTTAGTTTCAACGGTAATCGCTTGGCCAACGATGGTATTTCCATTCTTACCGCTAGGCAGCATGCCGGAGATTATATGCCATTTTCCCAAATCGCTCCATCCCATCCGGTCGGAAATTATCATCGCTAATTTTTTTGATTTTTTTGTTATAGCCGATTCGACCGTAATTTTTTCTAAAGCCAAGTATCGTTTTATTCCCCTTCCCCCACATATCTCCCGGCAAGCTCTGTAAATTTCCGGTTGGAATTTTCTAAACAAATCAAGAACCGTTTTCAATTTCCAGACGTACATCCCCATATGATGAAAATATTTTCCTGACTTAATTAATTTCAACGATTGTTCCATTGTCGGTTTTTCCACCCAGCTGGAAACTGAAAAAATTTTTTCCCGGGAAGTTCCGTCTATCTTTTTTCCGGATTTAATATAGCTATATCCGGTATCTGGAAAACTTGCCTTGGCCCCTGGCGTGACGATGTATTCCGGATTATTTTCTAAAAATTTTTCCGCCGCCTTGAGCATATCACGAAAAGCTGACGAATTTTTAACATAATCATCAGAAGGGAGGCTCGCGACAATCGCCTCTTCTCCAAATCTTTTGGCGAGAATCGCGCTTTCAAGACATATGGCCGGACCGGTATTTTTTATTGCCGGTTCGGCTATGATGTTTGCCGCAAAAATTTTTGGAATTTCTCTTTTCAATCTTCCGACCATTTCAGCATTAACCGAAATAAAAAGATTACTCATGCTGCCGAAAAGCGGCTCCACGCGCTCCACGGTATTACAAATTAAAGATTTTTCGCCAATAATTTTCTGAAATTGTTTCGGGTTGTTTCTTCTGCTTATCGGCCAAAGCCTTGTCCCTCCTCCGCCTGCCCTGATAACTATTTTCATACCTGTCTATATTTTAAATATCTTTTTGAAATTGATTTTCCTGACCAGATAAAACGACAGCCAGGCCAAAATTATTCCGCCCAAAATATCAAACGGATAATGAACCCCGACATATACCCGCGACAAACTGACCAGCGCCGCCGCGATTATGAAATACGCACTCATCTTTTTATCGTAAGCATAAACTCCAAAGGCTATCACAAAAGAAACCAAAGTATGTATTGAAGGAAAAGCCCCGTCAGTGAGTCTTCCCACGAGCAACTGAACATCATGTATTTCAAATGGCCGCGGCCGCATATTTATCAAATTTATCACGATCTTTGCGAGATAGCCAAAAAGAACCGCAAGCGTCATCTTTATGCAGAGTATAAACTGCTCGTCCTTCGATTTTTCTTTTTTATAAAAAAACAATACGGCCACGGCCGCTAACCCCATGACAAAAATCAAATACTTCGCGCAAAAAACAGCCAGCCAATCCAAACCCGGCCATCTGCCGGCAAAACCGTTTATAATTTTAAATAAATAAAAATCCATAAAAAAATTATTTTTGGCAAACCGGACAAAAGCTGGTTCCCCGGCCGGCGAGTTTTTCGGTTTTTATTTTTTCGGCACAGCCCAGGCATTTTTCCCCTTCTCGCCCATAAACCTTAAGTAACGGCACATAACCGCCTTTTTCTCCGACTGCGTTCACATAAGCGTCAACCGAAGACCCGCCGCGCTTCAGAGCCGCTTCAAGAATTTTTTTTAAACAATGGTATAAATTTTCCGCCTCTTCTTTTTTTAAAGTAGAAACCTTGCGGGCCGGCATTATTCCGGCGCAAAAACAGGCTTCCTGAGCATAGATATTGCCGACTCCGGCGATAAAAGTCTGGTCCATGAGAAGCGGCTTAATTTTTGCTTTTGGTTTTCCGGAAAGCAATTTCTCAAATTCATCCAGCGTGAATTTTTTATCCAAAATCTCCGGCCCAAATTTTTCTTTAATGAATATTTTTTCCACTTCCCCGGTTTTCACAAGTTTAGCGTAACCAAAAAGCCTGAAATCATAATGCTTCAACTCATGGCCGTCCTCGAATGTGTAAATTATATGAGGCTTACCGATTCCTTCTTTTCCGTCATAAATCAGCTGACCGGACATCTTCAGATGGACGATGATGCTAAAACCGTTCGTCAGATCTATAACTAAAATCTTTGCTCGCCGGCGGATATTTTCTACAACCGCCCCGGCCACATTTTTTTCAAACTCGGCTACAGAAACATTTATCATTCTTTGCAACTTAACCTCAACTTTTTTTATCTTTTTCCCCTTAATCCTCGCGACAAGCTGTTTTCTTATGGTTTCTACTTCAGGCAATTCCGGCATAAATACAAACCCCTTAGTTCCTTAAATAATTATTTTTATTTCTAAAAACGAAAAACCACTTTCCCGCTTCAACCAAAAACAAACTCATAAAACAATAGCCGCCGAGCAGCATCCAGTCGCCTGCTCCCAGCGGAACGGTTTTTAAAATTTTTTGGAAAAACGGAATATAAAGCGCGGCCAAAATCAATCCCAGACCGAAAATCGTGGAAAAAAACAAGAATTTATTGGATAAAGGATTGACGGCCATGATCGGTTTCTTCAAATTTCTCACCGCGTAAATGTAAAATATTGAAACAATCCCCAGGCCGACAAAGACAATTGTTCTGGAATAATCCAAATCTGCAGTCTTTCTCCAGAAATAAACAAACATGCCCAGGAGAGACAAATCCATTATAACCGCGTAAACCCCAATCAGTTTTTTCATGGAAAAGTCTAGTATCGGTTCGCTCACTTTTCTGGGTTTTTCCTTCATGACTCCCGCCGAATCGCCGGCCTCAAAAGATAGAGCCATGGCCGGAGTCGTGTCTTCCATCAACTTAATCCATAAAATCTGAGCCGGCAAAAGAGGCAATGGAAGACCCAGTAAAACCGCACCGCCAACCACAATCATTTCAGTAAATCCTCCTGATAGGAGATACGTCACGACACTTCTTATATTATTAAAGGTTATTCTCCCTCTCTGCACCGCGAGAACAATTGTGTTGAAATTATTATCCAAGAGAATCAGATCGGAAATTTCTTTCGCCACATCCGTTCCCGAACCGAGAGCGACTCCGATATCGGCCGCTTTCAGGGCCGGGGCGTCGTTTACACCGTCCCCTGTCATGGCAACTATTCCCCCTCTTCTGCGCCAAGCATTAATAATTCTTAATTTATGTTTTGGCTCAACCCTGGCGTAAATAACATATTTATCTACCTTCTCCTCCAATTCTCCTTCCGACATTTTATCCAAGTCCGCACCCTCTATAATATTTTCATCCCTGATCTCCATTCCCAACTCCTCAACAATCGTTTTGGCGGTCAGACGGTGATCGCCTGTAACGACTACAATCCTTATGCCGGCGGACTTACAGAGCGCTATAGCTTCTTTAACTTCCGGTCGCAATGGATCTTTCAGGGCGACAAAACCCACAAAAATTAAATCTTTTAGATCTTTATGTTCAATAGCCGCCTGATTTTTATCAACTTCTTTATACCCCAAAGCCAAACATCTTAATCCTCTACCAACCAAATTTTCTAACTGCTCATTTATCTCTTTCCGCCGCGCTGAAGTTAATTCTTCCGCGCTTTCATTACTGTCAACAAGCGATGCCATCGCTAAAATTTTCTCGGGAGCGCCCTTAACAAAAATAATTCGTCGCCCGCCAGCACTTTCCCTCCCCTGGTCCCTGTGCAGCGTTGCCATATACTTATATTCTGAGTCAAAAGGAATCTCTCCAATTCTCGGCATCTCCCGCTC
>CAYZNO010000031.1:0-7967 GCA_964479685.1 uncultured Gammaproteobacteria bacterium | reverse complement strand
ATTGATTCACAATTTGTAATTGATAATTCTGACTTGGTAGTCGGCACGCACGCTCTGATTCAGGATAGCGTAAAATTCGGCAATCTCGGTCTGGCCGTTGTCGACGAACAGCACCGTTTTGGCGTAAACCAGAGGAAGGCCCTTAAAGGCGACGGTGAAACCTATCCACATTTTCTCTCGATGACTGCCACTCCGATTCCAAGAACCCTGTCTTTGATATTTTTTGGAGACCTAAATTTATCAATTATAAAAGAATTGCCGGCTGGAAGAAAAAAAATTATTACAAAGGTTGTCTCCCAAAATAACCGTGGCAAGGCCTATGATTTTATACGTGATCAAATAAAAAGCGGCCGCCAGGCCTTTGTGATATGCCCGCTGATTGATCCATCCGATAAATTAGGCGTCCGCTCGGTAAGCGAAGAATATAAAAAATTAAGCAAAGAAATTTTTCCGGAACTTGAAGTGGGGATTCTACACGGCCGGATGAAAACCGAGGAAAAGGCGGAGATTATGAAAGATTTTTCGGCCAATAAAATTAATATTCTTGTTTCAACTTCAGTAGTGGAGGTCGGGGTAGATATTCCCAACGCGACCATTATGATGATCGAAGGAGCTGAGCGTTTCGGCCTTGCTCAGCTGCACCAGTTCAGGGGTCGGGTAGGGAGGTCAACTTTCCAGTCGTACTGTTTTCTTTTTTCTGAAAGAGACAATATCGAGTCGGCAAAGAGACTTAGCACATTGGCGGAGTGCTCCGACGGGTTCTCCTTGGCAGAGAAAGATCTTGAAACCCGCGGACCGGGAGAAATATGGGGGACTCGGCAGTCAGGTATTCCGGGTTTGAAAGTGGCGGCTCTCACCGATTATGATATTATCAGGGAAGCCAAATCGGCCGCGGAATTTTTGATAAAAAAAGATCCGGATCTCTTGGCTTATCCGGATTTACGGAAAAAACTGCAGAAATTTGAGAAGGAAGTGCACTTGGAATAACTACTTTTTGGAAACGAATTTATTGCCCTTGAGATAAAATCTCCAGGGTTTATTTTTATATTTACCGGCGTAATCGACGCCAATCCTTTTTTTAGAAATAATTTTCGATGGTTTTATATTTACGCCCCGGTCTTCAAGCCAAAGAATATTGCCGGTTAAATCAATATTGTTTAAAGATTTGTCGATTTGTAAGGCTTGGCAGAGTTTCCCCGGGCCGTTGGTTAAATCCATATCGTTTTTAGCCGTTTTTCTTCGCTTAAACATCAAATCAGTCCCTTCGGATGGTTCTAGCGCTCGGAGTAAAACTGCGGCGGGATAATCATTTACTTCAGTGACGACGTTGAAGCAGTAGTTTAATCCGTAAACCAGATAAACATAAGAATAGCCCGGCGGTCCGAACATCGGGGCGTTGCGCGGCGTTTTTCCGCGCGAGGCATGCGAAGCCAGGTCATTTGGTCCGACATAAGCCTCGGTTTCCACGATTTTCCCGCTGATTATTTTTTTTCCGATTTTTCTGATTAAAAATTTACCAAGCAGGAGCTTGGCAACTTTTATAGTCGGCTGGTTATAAAATTTACGCGGGATTTTTTTCATTTTTCCAGACCAAAATATTTCAGTGCCTCAAGGATGTTTTTTACTTTGGTAATTTTTATTTTGCCCTTGATTGGTTGTTTGAAATTAGGCGCGATAACTTCCTTAAATCCCATTTTTTCCGTTTCGTTGATTCTTTTTTCAACTTGTCCGGTGGCGCGGACTTCGCCGCCAAGACCGACCTCGCCGAAAATTATTGCTTCGCGGGGTAGGGGCTTGTTTTTGAAAGCACTCGCAATGGCAAGCAAAACCGCCAGGTCGCAGGCCGGTTCCTGAATTTTATAGCCGCCGGCGACATTTAAATGCGCGTCGTGAGTGCCTAGATTCATATTGGCTCTTTTGCCGAGGACGGCGAGCAATAGCTGAAGCCGGTTCAGGTCAAAGCCGGCCGAGCGGCGCTGCGGATAGCCAAAATAAGTTTGGGAAACTAATGCCTGTATTTCAACTAAAAGAGGGCGAGAACCTTCAACAACGCAAGTAATAGCCGAGCCGGCGATATTTTCATCTCGTTCTTCCAAAAATATTGCCGATGGATTTTTGACCTCGGAGAGTCCGGAGGAATTCATTTCGAAGATGCCGATTTCGTCAGTTGAACCAAAACGGTTTTTAACGGTGCGGAGCAGTCGATAAGTATGAAAGCGATCGCCCTCCAAATAGAGGACCGTGTCAACCAGGTGTTCAAGAGTTTTTGGTCCGGCCACCTGGCCTTCTTTGGTAACGTGGCCGATAATAAAAATGGGAATATTATTTTTTTTCGCTGCCTCTAAGAGCTTTACCGTGCAGGCGCGGACTTGGTTTACGCTGCCGGCTTCGGAAGGGAGATCCGGCGTGGCCATGGTCTGGATTGAATCAATGATAGCCAGGGCTGGTTTTATTTTTTCTATTGTGGCGCAAATAATACTAATGTTTGTTTCGCCCAGGAATTGGAGTGATTTTGAATTTAATCCAAGCCGGTCGAGCCGCATTTTTACTTGTTCGGCCGATTCTTCGCCGGAAACATAAAGCGTTGATTTGTTGCCGGCAGAAATGGAAGCCGCTAATTGGGCAACCAGAGTTGATTTTCCAATGCCCGGTTCTCCGCCAAGCAACACAAGCGAGCCCGGGACTATTCCGCCGCCTAAAACCTGGTCAAATTCGCCAAGGCCGGTTTTAATTCTCACAAAATCCTTACCAATAATTTCGTTAAAGTTAACCACCTTACCTGCTGGAATTTTTTCCAGAGATTTTTCTTTAGCCGTGCCGCCGGCCGTTTCAATTAAACTTCCCCAGGCCCCGCAATCCAAACACCGCCCGGCCCATTTAGAGATCTGCGCGCCGCACTTTTGGCATTCGTAGATTGTTTGATTTAGGTTAGGCACAATGTTTAGCATTTAACGAAGAGACGCATCAGCTTGCTGGGCTTTTTTTAACCAAGCGTAAATAGTGAAGGCGCCTGGACGGTCTTGCGGCTGGAGAGCACCGCAGGGATCTTCGGAGATTGTGGTGCAGGCCTTGTATTTGTAGGTCGCGGTTGTTTCGTCTTCGGCAATTTTGCAGGCTGGCCGTTGGATATTATTGCAAAATGAGCCGCGAGGATCGAAACCAGCTGGCGCTTTCCCTCTTTTATAAACTTTTATGGTGCAACACCCTTTTGGGCTGCGAGGGGAAAGCGTGGCGTCAGTCACGCACGTATCGTCGCAATTTCCTTGCATACTTATACAATCTATTCCCGCTTTCCACATATTTGAATGATGTTGATCGAAGAAGGCAGTCATATGATAGGTTGCGTCATAACAGCCGGAAGCGCTACCGGCATATTTTCCGAAAGCCTTTTTTATCGTTTCGAAATCCGCCTCATTGTGCTGGAGAGTACTGCCGACTCGGCCAGCTTTCTTGAGTATCAATTCAACGCCACACGTCAAATCGTTTTCGCGGGTTGCTTTAGGATTATTTTCTTCGCCACAATCAGGCCCAGGGCAACCGCACGCCGCACAACTAGAATTATCGTTATTATTGCAGAGACTGGAACCATTTAGAACACTTGTGTCAGTATCGCCCCCGCCCTCTCTTCGATGAAGAACGGCGAGCATTTCCCAAGGGATTTTGCCAGCCGCCGCCGTTTTATATTTGGGTATTAGACTTTTGTTGATGCCATTAGAACCAGTCACATATTCTCTCACTTTATCGGGGAATAAATTTAAATCAACATTATTAAATTTTTCCCAGGTAATGGTTGTGTTAGGGTCATTGCAGTCCAGTGGCGTTACTTGGGGGCACGTTTCTTGGGTTCCTGAATTTTCAGCTGTGCCGCCAGTTTCTGCTCTCTCCACAAACCTCACCTTCATCGCATCAAATTCAGTTAATTTTGGGTTTATAGCATAAAGCAAAACATAAGAAGTCAGAGCAATAACCAAGCCAACCATGGCGCCTTCGATGTAACCCTTGGCTGTAGAAATTCGTCCCGCGTCTCCGCCGGCCGTGAGCCAGAGCAGGCCGGCTACCACAATCATGATTCCCGCCAAAACCCCCGTAATGCCAATAGCATATTTGTAGATCGCCGCGATATATTCTCCGAGCCAAGGGATTAGGAGATAACGGTCGCCAGGATCGCCGGTTGCCACAAAATCTGTAAAAGTGGTTAAGCTCGGCAGAGTCGGGAGAGGAATTTCCAGTTTTGGCGCGGTAGCCGTAAAAGTGTAAGGCAGGGGAGCCGCAGGAGGAGCAATTGGCGCCGTTTCGCACGACTTGTCGCCGTTGCAGACTAAATCTCCCTGATAACTATTAATTGCAGCACAGAAATTGTTGCAAATCGTTTGGCAGTCGCTCTCGGAAGGCGTCAGAATTTCACGTTCCACGGCGAGGGCGCGGGCAAAGGGCACGAGATCGGGAATCGTGGAGAGCGCCTGCCCAGCCAGTGTTTTAGGAACGAATTTACAGGTGGTTTTCAAAACGGGGTTAGTAGTCGGGCCGCAGACCAAATACGTGGCGTCGCAGTTCGCCGGATTCTGTTCGATGGGTCCGCCAAAAAATCCGCCGGACACGCTGCACGTAAATCTAAGAAGTCCGCACCCGGCTATACACTCATCTCTTTCCATTTCCTTAAGCCAAGGTCTATGGTCGGCGTCAGTCCCTTCAAAGTATAGTATTTTTTGGCTGCTGTCTTTCGGGATATATTCGCATTGAACTTTTTCGGCAAGAGCAGGGGAGGAGAAGAGGAGAAAAAACAGAAACGAGAATACAAAAAAGAACACGCTTACCAAGACAGGGTTTTGGCTTTTCCTCTTTTCCATATTTATTATAGCTTACTTACTTCAATTGAATTCTTTCCAATCTACCCGTTTGTTGGTTGGTATAAGAAAGGTATTTTCCGTCGGTTGAGACCATTGGATTTTTGGCGGTAAAAGATCCGAAGGGCACGGCGACTAAACTTTTGAGGCCGGTGGTCAGATCAATTTTATAGAAAGAGTCGGGTACGCCGGAGAAAAGATCGGGTTGGAAGCCGGCGCCGCGGTCGAGACTTTGCGGCACGGCGCAGTAGACGGTCGTGTCGTCGGAGAAAGTGCATTTATCAGCCCAAGTATTTACCGATAAGCTTTTTCGTCCGGCGCCGATATTTTCTCCGGATGAGCCGACAATCCAGAGAGTTGGCTTATAATCGGAATCAGAACTGTAAACCGAATAGAGAAGGTGACTGCCGGTAGTTGACCATTCGGATTGGAAACCGAGTCCTTCGACAGTAAGTCCTGGAAAATTTTCTCCGTTTTTTCCGATAAGAAGTATTTGTTTGCGGTCAAAGCCCATAGCCCGTCCAGTGTCTGATGTGGCAATAATTTGATTGTTGGGCGACCAGGCTACCTGGACTTTTGCCTCATTATTGCCAAGCGGCTCTATGGATTCCACTCCTGAACCGTCGGGATTTGATATAAAAAGCCAGCGGTTATTTGGATCAACGCCCATGCTTTTGCCGGCAATCTGCGTTCCATCTGTAGAAAAAGTAAAGTCTTTCCAATGTTTGGGTAAAGTCACCTGTTTTTGAGTCGTAAAATCGTAATAAACATTAGCCCCGTCCGGAAATTCGATAATTGCTTTATCGGTTGTTGGGGCCCAGGCGACACTTTCGGCATTTGGGAAAGTTTTGTCAGAAAGCGCAACAGTATTTCCGTTTTCGTCAACTCGATAGAATTTTCCGTCCGACTTGTCGTAATAAGATATGTCTTTGCCGTTGGATGAAAGTTGGGCGGCGGAAACTGGTTTATTTACCAAAGTGCCAACCCAAGTTGAGCCGCCGCGGGCTATGGAAGAAATTTCGGGCGGCAATTGCGGGGGCGGAGTAACTGATGGAGCTAAAATTGTTGAAAGAGATATGGGGGTTTCCGTCGGCACTGGTGGAGAAGTAATTGCCCGCGGCAGGGCTCCGGTAGGAACATTAACGTTTACCGGCACCTCTTCAGTTATTGGGGGAGTTGGGCGGAAAAACATAAAGTAGAGCAAATAGCCCAGCCCAAGAGTAACCGCTACGAAAAGAATCACGGCCAAAATTTTTCTTCTGTCCATAAAATTTATAAATTAGAAAATAGAAATTATAATTTAGTTACGCCATTTCACGGAGAGTTTTTATTCTCTCTTCTGTTGGCGGATGAGTGGAAAACAACTTGTGAAAAAATTTTTGCGTTTTCGCGCCAAATGGATTG
The DNA here is from genome assembly GCA_964479685.1 of uncultured Gammaproteobacteria bacterium. GTDB lineage: Bacteria > Patescibacteriota > Patescibacteriia > XYB2-FULL-38-15 > XYB2-FULL-38-15 > JBGSRW01. The sequence continues at coordinate 1,719 of CAYZNO010000031.1, read as the reverse complement.
GCAATATAAAGATGGGCCGTGGCGTCGTTGGCCCGGAGCATCGGTTCTTTGTAAGTGGAAATTTTTTCTAACGCCCGCGCCAGTCCCTCGGGGTAGCGGGTTAAGAGCGACCCGTCGGCATCGGCTAAAAATTCTCTTTTTCGGGAGACAGCCAGTTTAATCAACTGGGCGATAAGAGGAGAAATAATAGCTAAAGCAATCCCGATTAATAGCATTATCGCGCCGATTTGTCCGCCGCCATCTCGGTCGCTTCGCCTGCCGCCAAAAAATCTGAAACGCAGCAGCCAGTCAGAAAGCAAGGCGACTACGCCGACCAAAACTATTACTACCATCATCAATCTGATGTCGTAATTTTTTATATGGGACAATTCGTGGGCAATTACACCTTCAAGTTCTTCATTCTCTAGCCGTTCAATTAAACCCGTCGTTAGGGCGATAGAGGCGTGGGCCGGATCGCGGCCGGTAGCAAAAGCATTGGGGGCCGGATCGGATATGATATAAATTTTTGGCATTGGCAAACCGGCCGTGATGCAAAGATTTTCCACCAGCCGGTAAACATAAGGATTATTGTTTTTCTCTATTGGTCCTTTGGCTCCGGCTGTCCAAAGGGCTATCTTGTCTCCGCTGTAAAAACTGAATAAGGCCATTACAAGGGAAATAGCAACCGCGAAGAAAAGAGGGCTGTAGCCGGCGTCGGAAATTTGGCTGAAAATCCAGCCCAGGGCTGCAATAAATATTACAAAAACCACAATTAACAAAATTGACTTGCGTTTGTTGGAAGTTATTTGTTTATACATAACAGGTTGGAGATTCGAGAATCGAGTTATGAGTTTTTATAATTTTAACTCAAATCTCAATTCTCGTTTTTCAAATCTGTTTTAGAATTGGACTTTGACAGCCTCTCTCTGGGCCGGTTCTTCAATTTCAAAAAATTCTCTGGTTTTGAAGCCAAGCATTCCGGCGATCATATTGGTCGGAAATTTTTCCAGTTTGGTATTAAAATCTCGGACATTGCCGTTGTAGAAGCGGCGCGAGGCCTGGATTTTGTTTTCCGTATCGGATAATTCGTCCTGCAATTTCATGAAGTTTCCAGAGGCTTTAAGATCCGGATAACTTTCGGCTACGGCAAAAAGCGATTTTAAGGTTCCGGCCAACATATTTTCGGTTTTGGCGATTTCTGCCGGATTGCCGCTCTTTTCCGCGTTAATGGCCGCAGCGCGCGCCAAAGTGACTTTTTCAAAAACTTCTTTTTCGTGTCCGGCATAACCCTTTACTGTTTCGACGAGATTCGGGATCAGGTCGTAGCGGCGTTTCAGTTGGACATCAATATCCGACCAGGCTTCGTCGGTCCGGTTTTTGAGGGTGATTAAGCCGTTGTAGGTGGCAATCAGCCAGACGATAATCAGGCCGATCGCACCAAGCGCGATCCATAAACCAAGCATAGTTTTTAACAAACGACTGACGACGGACAACTAACGGCAAGGCGTAAGTTGGGGGGTCGTGCGTTCGGAGTTAGATTTGTCTTAGTTCTTTTATTATTATATAATGAAAAAAAGCTAAAGTCAAAAGAGCCTGGAACTTGAAACCCGAGGCGTGAAACTTATAAATATTTAGCGCTTTTCAGAAAGTTTTAAGCTCCAATTTTTATGTTTTAAGCTCCAAGTTTTATGATAAATCAGTCGATTTTTAAGGCTTACGATATCCGGGGGATTTATCCAA
>CAYZNO010000030.1:0-8080 GCA_964479685.1 uncultured Gammaproteobacteria bacterium | reverse complement strand
AATCAGCCGAAAAAGAAGAATTAAGAAAAAAATATCCAAAATTCGCGGAGAAAATAAGATAAGCACAAAAATGAATTTAAAAGAAATAATCAAAAAAATTATTCCGCCAGTAGCGTTGAATTGGTACCACAAAGTTTTGGCTTTGGTGGCCAATATTTTTTATGGTTTTCCGTCGAATAAACTCATAGTAATTGGGGTAACCGGCACAAACGGAAAATCAACTACGGTCCATCTCGTTGCTAAAATGTTTGAGAGTGCGGGCTTAAAGGTTGGTTCAACTTCAACAGTGGGATTTAAAATTGCTGAGCGAGAATGGCTTAATAATAAAAAAATGACCATGCTTGGCAGGTTTGCTTTGCAAAAAATGTTGCGGAAAATGGTAAAAGCGGGATGCAAGTACGCGGTAATTGAAACCTCATCGCAGGGAGTGGAACAATTCCGCCATCTCGGCGTAAATTACGACGTGGCAGTTTTTACTAATTTAACACCGGAACACATTGAAGCCCACGGCGGATTCGAAAATTATAAAAAAGCCAAGGGAAAGTTTTTCGCGCATCTGACGGCCAAATCAAAAAAAATTATTGGCGGCAAAACAGTGCCGAAAGTAAGCGTAGTAAATATAGACGATGAACACGCGGAATATTTTACGGGATTTGGGGCGGACGAGAAATACGGATTCGGGATAAATTTTAAATTTTCAATTTTCAATTTTCAAAAAAGTTCCAAGTTCCAAGTTCCAAGTTCCAAGTTAATCAAGGCGGAGAATGTATTATTGGGGGATGATGGCGCAGACTTCACAATAGGCGGCGTGCCACTTCATCTAAAATTGTTTGGTGAGTTTAATGTTTATAATGCTTTGGCTGTGGTGTGTGTGGGATTATCGCAGGGTTTGAATTTGGATATGATTTCTAAAGCGCTAGAAAAAGTGCATGGAGTTCCCGGCCGGATGGAATTTATTAATGAGGGACAGAATTTTAAAGTCTTGATTGATTACGCGCCGGAGCCGGTTTCAATGGCCAAACTTTACGAAACAGTTCGTAGCGGGCAATTTTTAGCGCCTGGAGGCAAAATTATTCATGTTCTTGGCTCGGCCGGTGGGGGGCGCGATAAGGCAAGGCGGCCGATTTTGGGGAAATTCGCGGCGGAGAACGCTGATTTTGTGATTATCACCAATGAAGATCCCTACGACGAAGACCCCGTGGAGATAATCCAGCAGGTGGCTGCGGGAGCGAAAGAATGTCAAATGTCAAAATCCAAATGTCAAATGAAGGAATTATTTGAAATTTTAGATCGTGGTGAGGCGATTGCTAAAGCCCTGAATCTTGCCCGGGAAAATGATTTAGTCATTATTACCGGCAAAGGGTCAGAGCAGGCGATCTGTGTGGCTGACGGAAAAAAAATTCCTTGGGACGACCGGGAAAAAGTGCGGAGAATTTTGAAAAATAAAAAATAATTTTATGGAAGATTCAATAATTAAAAAAATTAATCTTAAGGTCGGCGAAGAAATAGTGCGCGTGGTTCGGCACTATGTTCTAACTTTGTGGCTGCAAATTCTTGGCGCCTTTTTATTGTTAATCCTGCCCTTCTTTCTTATTTTTCCGTTTTTCAGATGGGGATATTGGGGCGTCGGAATTTTTTTGGCTTTAATCTTTTTAGTGATTATTTATGGTATAAGAATTTTTATAGTGTGGTATTATAACGCTTTTGTCATTACTAATAAGAGAATTATTGATATTGACCAGCGGGGATTTTTTGAGCGGATTGTTTCCGAGGTGGCTTTTGAAAATATTCAGGATGTTTCTTATCGCCGCAGCGGAATTTGGCAGACGATTTTTCGTTACGGTGACGTAAGGATTAAACTGGCCGGCGCAGATGAGGGTTTTGAGATAAAAAATGTCCGGGCGCCAGCGGCGGCGGAGCAGTTGATTTACGATCTTATACATCCCAGCCAGCGCGACCGGAACGGAGATCCTGATTTATCCGTGCTGGCGCCTAATGCCGAGAAATTTACCATAATTAAGGAAAGCATTAACGATTTTAATGAAGAACAACTAGAAGAGATAGAAGGTTTGGTCAGGGGTAAATTGCGCCAAGTTAAACTTAAAAAGATTGAAGAAATAAATGATCTGCCGGCCGAGAAGTGAATTGGACTGGAAGACTCAGATATGATATAATAGAGATGGATATGAAAAAGGAAAAATTCGTGAGACGATTTTTAGTCTCAAAAATTTTTTTATTGCTTGGCGTGGTTATTTTAGGGTTCTTGTTCTTTACTTTGGGAAAAAAATTCATGGAAGGGCGTGAAATAAAGAACGAGATTAAGGCAACCGAGGATGAAATCGCCCGTCTTGAAGCAAAAAATTCTGAGCTCGACGATCTTTTTGGCTACCTGAATACGGAAGCCTTTCTAGAACAGGAAGCCAGAGAAAAGTTTAATTTGCAGAAGGAGGGTGAGTCGGTAATGATTATCCCGGGAAGTGCGGAGGAGAACGAGAATAAACATCTCGCTTGCGCAGCGGAGGACACTGATAATAAAAATAGTAATCCTAACAGGTGGTGGAATTATTTTTTTAGCCAATGAAGATTTTAAATAAGATAAAATATCAACTATATGTCAGAAGATTTTAACGCGGAACAAGAAGGAGGAGGAAACAAAAAAGAATTTAACAGCAACCCGCAGATTGGTAATATCAGATCGCCGATTGGGTCGGCTTCGCCAATTTCCGGCGCAAAAGTCAGAAGTTTAAACGGGCAGAAATTTTTTCTAGGGGCTTTAGTTGGATTTTTAATCATTTTATTTTTATCGTTGGTCGTATTCGGCGTAGGCATATACCGCTTGGGCTGGAGCGGCAAAGCCGTCCAGAAAATAACAAAAATCCTCCCGTATCCGGCTGCTTTTGTGAACTGGAGAGTCATCAGTTTTTATGATTATCAAGATGATATTATTACCTTGCAGAAATTTTTTGCTCAGCAGGAGTTTGGCGGCGATACCGGCAGCGCTCCTACTGATAGCGAGCTGAAGGAAAGCGTCATGGACAGATTGATAAAAAACGAGGTCGCCAGGCAAATAGCCGAAAAGTATAAAATTATTGTTACCGACGCGGATCTTGAGGCTGAGATTGACAGTATTATTGCCCAAAGCGAATCAAGAGAAAAAGTTGAGGAAACTCTCATGAGTCAATATGGCTGGGGGATTGATCAGTTCAAAGCCAAAATTTTGGAACCATTTATTTTGCAACGAAAATTGCAGGAATCTATCGCTAAGGATGAAGAAATAAATGAAGAAATAAAGAAGAAGGCCGAGGAGGTTCTTGTCGAAATTAACAAGGGAGAGAAAAGTTTTGAGGAATTAGCAAAACAGTACGGAGAAGACGGCACCGCGGCTGACGGCGGAGATCTCGGTTATTTCGGAAAAGGAGCCATGGTTGCCGAATTTGAGCAAGCCGCTTTCGCTTTAGAAAAAGGCGGGATAAGCGGTTTGGTTCAGACAAAATACGGTTATCATATCATTAAGGCTGAAGATCAGATTAAGAATGAGGCCGGCGAAGTTACACAAGTCAGGGCAAGACACATTCTTATACAAATTAAAAGTTTGGATGATGTCTTGAACGACGAACTTGGCAGAGCCAAAATTTGGCGTCTTATTAAAATTTAGAATCATAAAACAGCTCCGGATTGAAGCTGTTTTATGGAGCCGACGGTGGGATTTTGCTGCTCGTCCCGCAATTCTGCGGGACTGCGCTTGGGGCAAACCGGCGGTTTTCCCCAACGCTTTCCGCGGGAGAGGCGGAAAACTTCCGTTTCCCAAACCTTTTCCTGCGCGAATCATATTATTCAAGGAAATCAAAAAAGACCTTCGCCGATGGAAGATCTTTTCTGACAAGCCGACGGTGGGATTTGCACCCACGACCTCTGCTTTACGAAAGCATTGCTCTGCTGGCTGAGCTACGTCGGCAAAAGCGGGATACGAGAATCGAACTCGCGCCCCTTGCTTGGGAAGCAAGTGTACTGCCACTATACTAATCCCGCGATAAATTAACAAGTTATTGATATAATTTTAGGTTATCAAAAGAAAAAAATCAAGTGTCCCGCGTGGTTATTGGCAATTTTGTTAAAAAATAATATAATAGCTTAAAGGCTAGATGCGAGTATCGGCGGGAAAAATATGGTTTTAATATGATAAAATTTCAGGACGTTACAAAAATATATTATCCGAACACGTTAGCTCTGAAAGACGTCAATCTCCAGATCGGCTCCGGAGAGTTTGTTTCCATTGTTGGACAGTCGGGAACGGGGAAAACTACGTTGATAAAATTGTTAACGGCAGAAGAAAGAGCCACAGAGGGAAAAATCGTCATCGGAGACTGGGACATAACTAGAATCAGACAAGGTGAAAAACCGATTCTGCGCCGCCAGATTGGAGTTATTTTTCAGGATTTTAAATTATTACCCAAGAAAACTATTTTTGAAAATGTCGCTTTTGCCCTTGAAGTATGTGGTGCGCGTCCAAAAAGAATTAAGACGATTGTTCCACAAGTTTTGAAGATAGTGGGGCTGGAGCAAAAAGCTAATCGTTATCCAAAGCAAGTTTCCGGAGGAGAACAGCAGAGAGTGGCAATAGCAAGAGCCTTAATCCACCGGCCGAAAATTTTAGTCGCCGATGAGCCGACCGGCAATCTTGACGCGATTAATACGCAAGAAATTGCGGATCTTCTTTTAAAAATAAATGAATTCGGCACTACCGTGCTTCTTGTTTCGCATAACCGCGAATTAGTCAATTCACTGAAGAGAAGAGTGGTTACCCTTGATAGAGGAGTGGTGATCAGCGACCAGGAAGTAGGAAAGTATATTTTATAGATACAAACATGTTCGTAGCATTATTTAGAGTTTTAAAATTTTCTTCACAGGATTTTTGGCGAAATTTCTGGCTTTCCGCAGCGACAGTGATAGTTTTAGTATTGACACTTGTTTCCATAAATTTTTTGTTAACTTTGAACGTTCTGACAAAAACGGCGGTTGCCGAAGTTCAGGATAAAATTGATGTCAGTATTTATTTTAAGCAAGGAGTGCCGGAAAGCGAAATCGGAAACATAAAATCTTATCTTTTAAGTTTGCCGCAAGTTAAGGGAGTAGAATATGTTTCTCCGGAGCGCGCTCTGGCAGAATTTCAAAAAAAACATCAAAACGATGAAGTTATTCTCGAGTCTCTTAAGGAAGTTGGAGATAATCCTCTAGGAGCAACGCTTGTCGTAACCGCCCAAAACCCTGAAGATTACGAGGCAATTTTGAAAGTTTTTGACGATCCGCAATACGCTTCGGTTATCCAGGATAAAAATTTTGAAGATCATCAGGTAGTGGTCAATAAGATAAATTCGGTTTCCAAGAAAGCAGAAAAGACGGGAGTCGGAATAGCCGGGCTTTTTGCCATTGTCGCTGTGTTGATAGGCTATAATACCGTTAAGATGACAATTTACACGCATCGGGATGAAATCGGTATTATGAAACTTGTTGGAGCGGCAAACTGGTTTGTTCGGGCTCCTTACTTGGCGAGCGGAATTTTATACGGACTTTTTTCAGTGTTACTTGCGGTGATAATTACTTTTCCTTTAATTGGCTTTGCTGAACCATATTTAGCCGGGTTTTTTGGCAATTCTGATTTTAAACTGGTTGAATATTTTGCTCAAAACTTCGTTCCGATATTTGGCTGGCAATTTGTCGGGGTTGTTCTTCTGAACATAGTGACAAGTAGTTTGGCGGTCGGTCGATACTTGAAAGTTTAAAAGAAAAAAGATAAAATACAGACAGGATAAAAGTCTGTATTTTTATTTCATTCCGGGATCGTCTAATGGCAGAACAGCAGCCTTTTGCGCCAAAGGCGCACTCGCCTCTGGCGAGGGAGTTAAATTTATGTCATTTGATGTTTATGTTTTAAAAAGTGAAAAAGATAATATAAGATATGTTGGCAGTGGGGAGGATTCAGCGGAAAGGTTGCGTCGGCATAACAAATGAGATCGCAGATTCACAAAGGGTCATCGCCCGTGGAGATTGGTTTATAAGGAAGAATACAATACTAGAAGCGAGGCAATAAAGCGTGAAAAATTTTTAAAATCAGGACAGGGCAGAAAGTGGTTGGATCAAAATGTAAAATAATTATCAGCACGGCTCCGGGATCGTCTAATGGCAGGACAGCAGCCTTTGGAGCTGCTTATCTTGGTTCGAATCCAAGTCCCGGAGCCGTGCTGATAAAGTCTTTTGTGCCCGAGACGCACTCGTCTCTGGCGGGTAATCCAAGTCCCGGAGTTTTTAAACTATGAATGATTATTTAATTTTAAAGACTGAACCGTCAAAAGATTACGACCTTTTGGATTCCGGCGATGGCGAAAAACTTGAACGCTATGGCCGATTTATTTTTTCCCGGCCGGATCCGCAGGCGCTTTGGCCGAAACTAAATCTGACAGCGTGGAAAAAAATAGATGGAGAGTTTATTCGAAGCGCAGAGGCAGCGGAGTGGAGAATAAAAAAAGAAGTTCCTGATCGCTGGAAAATAAATTTGGCAGGATTGAATTTTTGGATAAAACCAACGGCTTTTAAGCATCTGGGAATTTTTCCGGAACAAGTCGGAAATTGGGAGTGGATAAAAAATTTGGTGAGCGGGGAGAAAAGAAAAATTTCCGTAATTAATCTTTTTGGTTACACTGGCGGGGCAACACTCGCCGCGGCAAGCGTTGGCGCGGAAGTTTGTCATCTTGACGGTTCAAAAGTCGCTATTTCCTGGGCGCGCGACAACGCTGAAATTTCCGGCCTTAAAGATAAACCAATCCGCTGGATATTGGATGATGCTGTAAAGTTCGCGAAACGGGAGATAAAACGCGGACGGTGCTATGACGGAATCGTTATGGATCCACCGGCATTCGGCCACGGTCCAGGCGGTGAGATTTGGAAAATTGAAGACAATTTTTTGGAATTGGTGGATTTGTGTTTAAAACTATTATCAGACAAGCCATCATTTTTCTTAATTAATGGTTACGCTTCCGGATATTCCGCGACCGCATATAAGAATAATTTACTGCCGCTTATCAAAAAATACAGAGGAAATATCGAGGCCGGAGAACTGACAATAGAAGAAAGCAAGAACGGCCGGCTTTTACCCTGCGGAATTTTCGCGCGGTGGAATAGATAAAATATGAAGATAAATGTTCTCTACGAAGATAATCACTTAATCGTGGTAGAAAAATCAGCCGGCATGCTTGTGCAGGGAGATAAAACTGGGGATCTGTGCTTAATGGATGGGGTGAAAAAGTATTTGAAGGAAAAGTATAAAAAATCCGGCAATGTTTTTTTAGGGCTTGTTCATAGGCTGGACCGTCCTGTCGGCGGCATTGTGCTTTTTGCGAAGACTAGCAAAGGCGCTTCGCGGCTTTCCGCGCAATTTCGTGAGCATGAAGTGGAAAAATATTATTTCGCCGTTGTGGAGGGTAAAATGGAAAAATTCTACGGAAAGATCGTAAGTTTTATTAAAAAAGATGAGAAGAAAAATATTGCGGAAGTTTTTAGACAGGATACGCCGGGAGCCAAGCGTGCTGAACTTTTTTGGGAAGTAGTTTTGTCCAGTAAGAAAAATACTTTGTTAAAAATTAAACTTGGCACGGGCCGATCGCATCAAATAAGAGCCCAGCTTGCTTCGATTGGTCATCCAATTCTGGGCGATGTGAAATACGGTGCGCTGGATCCGTTGCCCGAAAGAACCATTGCTCTTTTTGCCACGTCTCTTTCTTTTCGCCCGGCTACGCGGGACGAAAAGAAAATTATTGAGCTGCCCTGGCCCAGAGAGTGGAAAAAATATTTAAAATAAACCGGTTTCTTTTTAAAGATATCTAGCCGGTTTTTTGATTAAAAAATTAATATTAAAATTTTTCTATGCCAAATCTTCAGGAAGTTTGGAGTCGGATGCAAAAAACCAAGAAAAAACAAAAAGAAATTAGGGCTGCCTACAAGGATGCCTTGGCAAATCATCCTGATTACGGGAAAATCGCGGAAGATATTAAGACCATGCGTGAAAAAAAGAAAAAAATTGAAATGG
>CAYZNO010000029.1:0-8307 GCA_964479685.1 uncultured Gammaproteobacteria bacterium | reverse complement strand
TTTGGAGCCAATTTTTGGTTGTCCATGTTGCCGCTCGCCAAATTCACTGACCCCGAAAAATGCTCCAAAATGAAATCAAGCGTTTCGGGCCCCGCTAAGTCGCCGCAATGGATAATTTGGTTAAAAGTTTCCCGAGAAATCCAATCCAGGGCCTGTTTTAAGGTAACGAGGTTGTCATGAGTGTCGGAGAAAATGGCAATTTTCATTTTTATTTATTTGGTGGCCGAATCTTTCAGCAATTTTATCGTTTTCCGGTTTTTAATAATATTTTCCAAGTATTGCCTTGACTCCTCTGAGCGAACACGCTCTTGAAGATCAGGTTCATTTTTATAGGCCTGGACCAAGTGCTCAATTTCTTCATCAATTTCCTTCTCCTCGGCAGTGATTTTTTCAACGACGGCAATCTCTTTGATAGCCAGAGCGGTTTTTATTCTTTCAACGGCTCGTGGAGCGAAATCTAGCATTAATTCTTTTTCGGTTTTTTTGAGATTTCTCAAATAATCGTCGAAAGAAATGCCTTTTTCAGCCAAACCATCTTCCAGTTCGTGGACCATTTTGTGGGCTTCGGCACTAACCAGGGTTTCTGGAATATCATCAAAGCGCGATTCGTCCACGACCTGCTTCAATATCTCGCTTTCCAGGCGGAGCTCTTCCTTATTTTCCGTTTCAGCAAGCAGATTTTCCCGGATAATATTTTTCAGTTTCTCTATGGACTCCTGACCCAGATTTTTGGCGAAAGAATCGTCCAGGGCGGGCGGCTGAAGCTCAAAAACAGAGGATATTTTTACCTTAAAATCGACGTTTTTCCCAGCCAAATTTTTTTGATAATGTTCTTTCGGAAAAGGCAGGGAAAATTCCTTGCACTCTCCGGCCGAGAGGCCGATTAATTGCTCGGTGAGGCCCGGGATATAATAGGATTCTCCAAGATAAATTGAGTGATTTTTGGCCTGGCCGCCTTCGAGCGGCACTTTGTCCTGGAGCATGTCCATGTCAAGGATTATTTTGTCTTCTTTTTTGGCCGGCCGGTTGGCCAGAACTTCCTTAGTCTGCATTTTTTGCAGTTCGCTGAGGGCGGCATCAATTTTTTTTTCTTCCACCTCGCTTTTTTTACGGGCCACGCGTATTTTTCGGTAATCGCCAAGTTTTACTGACGGCAAAAGTGAGACTGTGGCTTTATAAACAAAAGGATTGCCAGGGGCGAGTTTGACGATGACGATTTCCGGTCCGCCGATCGTTTCCGTGCGTTCTTCTTTGACAAATTTTGGATAAGTTTTTTCAGTCGCGAATTCTGCCGCTTTTTCGTAAATTGCCATTTCGCCAACCTTCTGCTTTAAGATGTCAAAAGGAACTTTTTCCGGCCGGAAGCCGTCGATTTTCACCTCTTGGGCCAAAGCCAGCGTCGCTTTTTCAAGGTATGGTTTCATCTCTTCGGCCGTAATTTCGATTTCCAGAGTCAGAACATTTTTTTGCAGAGTTTTTGAGTTTAATTGCATATCCCGTTAGAAGTTTGCATGAGCGCAGGGGCCGTATTTTTGCGAATAGGCCTAAATTTGCTCATAAATCCCGTTAGTTTTGGCAGAAAAATTTTAGTGAAAATTTTCGCCAAGAACTTCTAACGGGACAGATCAGGTAGTTATAAATTATTTGATAATCTTAGATGAATTCTTATTTTTTGTCAAAGGGAAAACGGGTAATCCACAAAATATCCACAGGGGTATAAAAATCTTGGTTTTAGTAAATGCCCCTTGACAAAAAATACCCTTTTTGGTAAAAAGAAACATTACCCCTCAACAAAACGGGGGGGGAGGAGGATAGTAGGATGGGCGTCTCCGACGCAGAACAGCGTCTGGTTGAGGAATATCAACAACTGAAAGGCCGCCACCTCGATCTCGAGACTGACCCCACTCTTGGCATGCAGGCCGAGTGGGGGATGCTGAGGATCGAGGCCGCGGCGAAATGCATGCGTCGGTACGGTTCTTTGCCGAAGAACTGCGTAACGTGCGGCGCACCGATTTCTCCGGAACGAAGGAGGGTTTGTCCGGAAACTATTTGGTGCGTGGATTGCGTGCAGGCCCACGAGCAGAAAAGGGCTGGAAGAAGGAGAAGGCCGTGGGACACCACATAGAATTGCGGCGAGAGGCTCAGAGAGACTTCTGCGAGCCGCTGCGGCAGATCGCCAAACAAGGGATTTCGTCTTTGCTCGCGTGCGAGAATGGTCTTTTCCGTGTGCCGAGCGGTTTCACCCTGCCAGCACCGTTCACCGATCTGAGGCCGGCGCGCTTCCACCACCTGCTCGCTATCCTCTACATCGAGGCTGTCATGAAAGCGGTTGAGATCTCCCCCGGGGGAGAGCGAACGAAAATCGACGAGGCTGCTCTGCTTCAGATTTTCGAACGCCAATTCTCCCTAAGCCCGGAGAACACAGCCAAGAACAGCCGTTTGATCCGCGAGGTCGCGGAAGACGGGCACGGCCTGGCCTATTTAGCCGCTCTGCTCATGTCCGCGAAGAAGCGGACGGACTTCGACCACCGAGATCTCTATAGCCGAGTCTTCCTGCAGGTGCTCAGGGAGGGGCACAAGCAGCGGGCAGGGAATTAAAACGGAGCGCTCTGCGCTCCGCGATAGAACACGCCGTTCGCACAATACGCGAACGGCTTTTTTATACGGTTTTCCAGGTTGCCAATCTTATACCGAGAGATTCCATTACCTCCGGAGTCAAGGGCAATCTGTGACGTACGACGAGAGACCCATGAGTATAAAAAGCCCCCTTACTCTTGTCGTAGAATCTCTTTGTCTTTTTATCCCCTCTACTCACCTCCACGAGATAAATCCACGGCGTCTTGCTCTCGCTGATTTTGCCGGGGTACAACTCTTTTGGGTTCGTGGAGTACCATGTCTTAGCTGACGCGTCAGTTCTCTTCTCCTTCGTGTCCGTATTTATAAATTCATCCTCGGAAAAGGTCGGCTTGATAGTCGTGTCTCCTTCGCCGGCCCAAAAGTCAATTGGCGAAGTGTGAAAACCGAGGTCTAAACCGCTATCATCTCGCGACACGGCATCAATAAGGCTCTCAATATTTTTTTTGTCTCTGATTTTCTTTCGCCACTCCTCCTGCAGCTCGTATGGCAATTTCCCGACAAGATACTCCAAAAAATCGTCATACAGGTCCGGATACTGGGTTAAAGCATCTTGCCACAGCGTAGCGAAGTCTATTCCGGCGGGAATCTGGCCGTAAGTCGCCACCATTTCCTTAAAATGTTCAAATGACGCGGGCGTGTCCCAATAGTTCTGCAACAAAAACAAGACCTCGCTTGGCTTTAAATTTCTGACTTTGCCCTCGTCAAGGAACCTGAGACTGCGCCAAGCGAAATCCCTGAAATCTTCTAGCCAAGACGACTCTCTTTCTTGAGGCGGAACATCTGCCCTGCCCCCCAAAACACCAAATTTTCCAACCATAATTTTTATTAATTAATATTAATTTATTTTTTTGAAAATTTTAATAAGTAATTATTCTAAAATAGTAGCTTTTTTTCTCTGGGTTGTAAAGAAATTGCTACAAATAGCTCGTTGAGAGTTTAAATAAAAAAAGCGGCCCGATTTGCATCGTGCCGCAGAGTGTGCCTCCTCTCACTTCAACTTGAGCAGTTCGCGAGCGCGGGCAGTCCAGTGCGTATCGGAGAATTCCTCATGCAGCCATAGTCCGTCCGTGAGATATCCGCCGCCCATCCCGCCGATCACCCAGTTCTTTCGGGACAAATCCGAACGTCCAACGCGCTTGAAGAGTTTGGCGAGCAGGGTGCTTCGTCCGTCCTTAGCGTAGTAGTAACTCGCGCCGTCGCCTTCGTTGCAGGACCAGGCTGCCGCATCGAGCTCCCGAAGCAGGGTGGCGATGTCTGCGCCCCGGCCGACGAGTTTTGCGGGAACGGTCAGGTAGATCTGCCCGCCCCAGTCACCTTTGAGCACGAGCCATCCGCTCTTTCCATTCTTGCTCATTGGATTGATCCTTTCTTTGAAAGCACTACGCCTGGTAATACCCTCAAAAACAGGGAGCAGATGCGTTTTGGCGCAGAGCTGCTCGATTTTCCCCCTGGATTTTGCCCGGGATCGGGCGGGGTGGGTCTACACGACGCGCGAGTACTCGCGGAACCGCACGAACCGGAAGATCGCGGTTTTGGTTCCGTTTTCCTCTACCACGTCGCGGCGGGTCGTGGCGGCGAGGCACACGATTCCACGCTCCTGGAGAAGCTTGACCAGCGCGAGGCAGAGAGTGAACTCCCCCTGGACCATCGCGTGGCTCGCCGAGGCGGGAACGACCGCTGCGGTTTCGGACGCCATCCGCTCGACCGTGGGCAGGTCGGCTTCGGGCGGGACCGCAGGGAAGGAAACATCGGTGATGTCTCCGGCAAGCGAGCTGGCAGCCTTGCGCTGCGCGGGATCCCACTTGGTCGACTGGTGATTCGAAATATTTACGAACATGAGCCCCTCCTCCTTTCTTTCTTCTGAACGCGGTTTGCACCGCGGAATAGTTGTCCCCGGCGAGGATGGCGAAATACCCGATCGAAGAATTAGACCGCGTTGCGATCCCCGCTGGATGGCGAGTCTTCAATCTTTGGGCAGAGGTCACGACGCCTAATTTCGCCGGGTCAGCCAGTTCCTTTTATAAGGCGCAGGGAATGGCTTACGCGCCCCAGAAGATTCCGCTCCGGACGTTCGGTTCCTAACTACCGAAAAGAAGTTGTACGGGCGCCGGCTTGCAGGGTGTACAAACCTGCGAGCTCGCCTCGAGCGCTCATCCAGTCGACCTTGGTGGTTGGTCGTCGAATCCTAGATGCGGCGGTGTACTCCGCCTTCGCGGGTTTAAGGGCGTGACTCGCCGCCCGCATCCGTGCACCCCCTGTACAACGGGGCCCCACACGCCTGGCAGCCGTATCTGCCTGACGTCGCTTCCCAAACCCACAGAATTTTATTTTATAAATTTATGTCCCCTATTTGGGCTGCAAGGAGACGCAAATTCTGTGAGTTGAGGCAGCGCGTCAGGTTTTTAGGAAAAAGAAGGTGGCAGAACTTAGGACGTCCAAGGTTCTGCCATGATTGGTGCTCGCCCCGTTGCCTGCTGGCAACGAGACTTCAGTCCCACCGGGTGCCCCCGGCCACCAATCTTTCACCTCTCCGTTTGCTTGCAGGCCCGATGGAGTTCGGTCGCGTTCGCCGGGGAAAAGCCGGCTTGCGCTCTCATCCGCGTTTGTTCTGTGGAGCGTCCCAGTGTTTGGCCTACCTGTTACCAGGCATCACTGAGACGTCCCACACCCGGGACGACGTGTTGGCGCACGTTGCCCGAGCCTGGAACCATCCCAGCCTAAGCCGAAATGGTGAGGCGCTTCCAAACGCAGCGGAGTGTCCCTTTTGCCAAAGCATGGTCACGCTGACCGGAGCCAGCGAGATCTTCTTTGCGCATTTTGCGTGTGTACGGAGGTGGCTCACTACGGGAGACAGCTGTCCCCGACCCCCGCATGGCAGTCCGCGGCAAACGGTCTGCCACTTAACTCCCTGAACTCCCCTTTGCCGGGGTCATCCAGGGCCTCCACACCGCGGTTTCTCGCGGTGCAGAGGTGGTGAATGAATGCCCTTGCGGACATCCGGATGGTCCACACACGCCATCCGTTTAGCCCCATTGCTGGGTTTATCTTTGTCCCCAGGTACCCCCGGAGACCCGCCATACCAACTGGCAGAGTTGACCGGCAACGCTTTCCCGTTGTTTATCCGGCCGCCCCATCCAAAAACTTTTTTAAAATTTTTGGGAGACAAAAAAGACCCGCGATTTTTAGTCGCGGGACCGGGTTTTTCAGTCCGGGTTTTGGTAGCGGAGAGCGCCACAGTTCGGGCAAACATCCGCCATCGGCGAAGGATCGAAGTACCCGCAATTGGCACAGCGCAACCTGCGCCGCCTCGGCAGTGGGAAGGCCTCCCTGATCTCGGCGAGGTCGACCGCGGCTTGCTGCTCTGTGGCAAGGGTTTGGCTCGTCTGTTTGGCGTGCCAGTACCCGATCATGACGCGGCCGGTCCGGCCCAGGACAATGCGCACGGCCTGGTTTTCGCTTACTGCCCAGACGGGCCTGCCGACTTGTGCATCGGCGCAGTAAACCTGCCACCATGCCCAGCGCGGATCTCGGAAATACCGTCTTTTGGCCAAGATCAGCCCGCCTTTTCTTCGACTGGAGCCGACTTGGCCTCAAACCATTCCTCGAGCTCCTTGAAATAGTCCTCGGCTTTCTTGCCGATCGGGGTGTCGGGTGGCAAGTGGCGAGCCTCGCTCACTTGGCAGAGGCCGTGTTCTTCGGCGATCAGGCGGCCCAGGATTCCGAGTCGCACCCTGAATTCCTTGTGACATTCAAAGGTTTCGCCGAAAAGTTCGGCAACCACCTTCATCCGTGCGATTTTTTCGTACAGTTTCCCCAGTTTCATCCCTTTCCTCCCTCTGACGCACTCTTTTGTGCGTACATTTTAATATAAAAAGATTTTAGTTTTTTGTCAAGATTAAAATAAAAAAAGAGAGCTTGTCGAAGGCTCTCGCTCGGATGAATCCGAGTTTGTTTTACGACCGCGTTCTAACCGGTTTCGGCGAGATTCAGGTAGGAGATATCGGTGAGCGGATCGAGGAAGGTGTCCAGGACGAAACCGAGGGCATTGAGTTTCCGCTCGGTCGCTCGGACGTGCTCCCTCTCGGCCTCGTTCCACTCGCTCTCGTCGGCCGAGAGCAGGTGGACAAAGTCCTCGGCAAGGCCGTCGGCGAGCATCTTGCGCTCGCTCTCCACCTCGGCCAACTCCGCCCCGGTGAGGCGACGGGCCCAGGCCTTGGCCTGGCCGACCGGACTCTTGTCCTGATCGAGCATCGCCTTGACGGCGTCCTCGATTCTGGTCGGTCGCCAGTAGGTGCCGACCAGGCCGACCGCCAGCGCTTGCTCGGTCGCGAAGGGTGAGTTGGCCAGCCCGACGATTTCGATCAATAGGTCATCCGCACAACGGAAGCTGCCCAGAATCTCCGCAATCATTCCCCTTCCCTCCTTCTTGAGGTTATTGCCAATTTACCGCACAATCGTCCGATTATGCAGCTTTTTATTATACACTAGAGTAGTGATTTTGTCAATAGTTGTTGACAAAATATTTAGGATAAGCTAAATTCATCTTATTCCAAGCGTTTTTATGCAATAACAAAAACGGCCATAATGGCCGTTTTTGTCTATATTTTTCTCTTATTTTTTAATTATTTTATCTACGATTCCGTATTTTAATGCCTCTTCCGCTGTCATGAAATAATCTCTGTCGGTATCTTTTTCAATTTTTTCCAGGGGCTGACCGGTATGTTTGGCTAAAATATTATTCAGTCGGTCTCTGATGCGCAAAATATGTTCAGCCCGGATCTTGATGTCAGTCGCCTGACCTTCGGCGCCGCCCATAACCTGGTGAATCATTACTTCGGAATTCGGCAGCAAAAATCTTTTGCCTTTTGCGCCGGCGGCGAGCAGGGTCGCTGCCATGCTGGCCGCTATCCCGACGCAAATCGTTGAAACGTCAGGCTTGATGTATTGCATGGTGTCATAAATCGCGAGACCTGCCGTCACCGATCCGCCAGGACTATTGATATACAATTTAATATCCTTTTCTTTGTCTTGGCTTTCCAAAAAGAGCATCTGGGCAATGACCGTGTTGGCCACCCCGTCGTCAACTTGGTCGCCCAAAAAGATAATCCGGTCTTTCAAGAGGCGGGAATAAATGTCATAAGCCCGCTCGCCGTAAGTTGATTTTTCAATTACGGTCGGGATTAAATAGTTTGCTTTGATAATATCGCTCATAGGTGATATCGATTTGTAATTAATGGTTTTTGGAAAGTTATGCCGCTTTTGCGGGGCTAAGGGGCTCTCCGCCTTTTGCCCGCTTCTTTTTTAGGCCATGCCGATGCCCGCGCTCCCAGCCGCGAGATATTCTTCTGCTTTTTAGGCCCCCGGGGTTATGTTCTTCGGCCAGTTCGGCTTGGTGAGCGGCGCTTATTTTCTCAAATTCATTCTCAAGATAAGGAGCGAGTTGTTCGGCAGTTTTCACTTCTACGGGTTGTTTTCCGATGCCAGTCTCATATCTAGCCGCAGCCTCTGCTATTAATTTTTTTCGCGCTTCTGCCTCTTCCGGAGATTCTTCTTCTGATCCTTCTTCCGCTTCCGGTGGTTCGTTTTCTTTTTCGCTCTCTCTTTTATCAATTTCTCTAAGTACCTTTTCTTCCGGACTTGGTCTTCGCCCAAAAATTCCTCGCGCCATAT
>CAYZNO010000028.1:0-8996 GCA_964479685.1 uncultured Gammaproteobacteria bacterium | reverse complement strand
GCGGCGGCTACGGGAATTTGCGGCCCTGCCCCCAGAGATACGACTCGCCCGGTTTCCCGATGTCTCTCCTGGGTGCTGCGCCGACGAAATGCGCCAACTTTTCGACGCATTCTGTCGAGACATGCACGCAACGGCAACACTAGCGCGACTCATTGACCACACTCAACAGTGCGATCAATGCTCAATGCTATGCCGTCCTTGTACGGCTCATCTGGCCCACGACCGATGGATACGATCATTGAACGCTGCCTTGTTCCAATCAGGTTTGCCAGTTCGCCTCAAAATGGCTTTTTTATTTTAAATTTTACAATCTGCGTAAAGATTTTTTTACCGCTTCGTAGGATTCCCTGCCAAAATCCTTAATAATTTTGGCCTGCATATCTTTATATTTCTTCTCGGCTTGTTGCGCCTGGTTAATTGCTTTTTCGTACTCTTCACCGAGAAATTCGGCGTATCCCGGTGAAGTCATAACTTCCGGACCCATACCCATGACCTGCAATTCTTTAAGGCGTTTTTTCGCGGCCCTGCACTCGGCCGCGTAAGACGATTCCATTTCCTCAACGACCATTTGCAGTTCCGGATTCTCTAAATTTTTTTCTACCCAAACATTATGTTCCAATTCCAACGCTTCTTCAACGAGCCGATCGTATTTTTCCTGTAATTCCCGCGTTTCTTTATCCAATTCATCTAACTCTCGATCCTCTTCCGGAGTGAGCGCTTCGTCACCAAACCACTGCCATTTCCTTTTCAATTCACCGTGTCGTTCTCTTTTTAAAAATAATTTATCCTGTAGTGTTCTCGCCTGAAAAATCTTTTCTTTCGCCTCGGACGATTTTGGTTGCTTCCTGCCGACCACTACCTCCGCTTCGTACAAAACCAGCCACCCATATTTTTCGCTTAGGCGATAAAATTCTATAAGTTCATCACCCGCATTGGCCAGTTCCGCCATAAGAATGCGCGTTTTTCTGTCTTTCCATCCGCCCTCCTTCGGTTCTTGTTCCGCGTCTCTCAATCTCCTGGCTTTTCTGTTGTCTATGCTTTCAATAGCGAAGATGGCTTCGTCACGCGAAACTTTTCTCTTTTCTTTTTCTTCTAACTGTGAAAATTCGCTAGATTCCGGATGCATATTTTATTTAAAAATAATATTCACGCACAACGCTAAAAGCGTAATCGCGAAAATATTGACTACGGTAAAAAGAAACATTTTAATCGCTTCTTTTTTAAAATTGTTTAAGTAGAGATAAACTGGCCGGCCGAAAACTAAAAGACCGCACATGAGCGCCGAAAAAACAAATAAAAGTAAAAATGCCACCGGCCCCCAAAAATTCTGCATTTGCCCGAAAATTTTATCTCCGTTCGTGATAATAAAGACCACGCCCATCACATAAACAAAAACTCCCACGGCATCAACTAACGACCAAAACCAAATTTTCTGATCTTTCATAAATTTTGGTTAAATTAAAATTGTAAATTGGCAGAGAGGGAGGGATTCGAAGCTGTCCCGAAGGCCAAACGGGGTGAGGATTCTCTCTAACCCCTCTCAATTCGCCAAACTAATCGCAGAAGCGATTGTTTTGGCGAAACGGAGAGGGAGGGATTCGAACCCTCGATACCTTGCGGTATGCACGCTTTCCAAGCGTGTGCACTAGGCCACTATGCGACCTCTCCATTTTTTGAATTCTACTCTAAATTAATCTAAAAATCAAATCCCCGCGCCACTTCTTAACGCGGGGATTATTTTATTACAATCTCTTGATTAATTATAATTTACTATCAATAATTGATTTAAATTGTTCAAGCGGCAATGCGCCGGAAACCAATTCGCCGTTCACAAAAGTCGCTGGCGTTCCCTCAACCCCGGCCGCGCTACCCGCCGCCATCATTTGGCTAACTTTGTCGGCATATTTTCCTGAATCAAGGCAATCATTAAATTTACTAGCATTCAATTTCAAATTTTTGGCTTCAGTTTTCCATTTTTCCACGCTCATCGTCCCGGCTTCATTAGCCGCAAAAATCTTATCATGCATTTCCCAGAATTTACCCTGCTCTGCCGCGCACTCCGCAGCTTCAGCCGCTTTTTGCGCTTCTGGATGGAAAGACAGCGGGAAATGGCGGAAAACTACTTTGATCTTATTGCCGTAGGCCTTAAAAATCTCGTCCATTGTCCCGTTATGCCTCGCGCAATAAGGGCATTGAAAATCGGAATATTCAATCAGGGTTACCTTGGCGTCATTGCCACCTTTCACGTGATCATCGGCCGCGACCGGCGGAAGATCTCCGGCTGGCGTCGGTTCCGGATTTACTGCTACTTGGTTGGTGTTGGCGTTAGCCGAACCGATGTTGCCATTTTGAGAGGATGGCAATCTCTGGCCGGCGAATACCAGGATAAAAAACCCGACAAGCGCCAAAACACTCGTCCCGGCAATGCCGCTCATCAAGCCCAAAAAGAAAGACGTCTTTTTAGCTCCTCCATTTATTTCCATATTGTTTTGTGTCTCTTCCATCATATTTTTACGTTAAAATTACTCTTGAATTAATTAAACTAATTATATTACTCAAGATTATTTACGTCAAGCAAATCTTAGCCTTGCCCTCCGCTTTTTCTTATCAGGTAATCGTAAGCGCCCAGGGCCGCTTTTGACCCCTCGCCGGCGGCAATAACAATCTGTTTTTCCCTTACGTCGGTAACATCCCCGGCCGCAAAAACTCCCGGCACGGAAGTGCTGTTATCGCGGGGATCAATAATAACTTCCCCCCACTCGTTAAGCTTTACAAGATCCCTCACGCTCGCGGTGCTCGGGACGGAACCGATTTCAACGAATATCCCCCGCACCGAAAAATCACGTACCTCGCCGGTCGAAATATTTTTTACCGAAATCGCGGTTACGAATTTATCGCCTTTTATTTCCGCTGCCTGGTGCGCGTTTAAAATTTCCAGTTTTTCTCCGGCCGCTTCCGCCTTTTCGCGCATTATCTCGTCCCCGCCAAGCTTTGGGTTGATATTAACCAAATAAATTTTGTTCGCTATTTTTTCAAGCTGAATCACCGCGTCAAGCGCTGAATTTCCTCCGCCGATTACGGCCACATCTTTACCGCGAAAAAGAGGCGCGTCACATGTCGCGCAATAAGTTACCCCGTGGCCTAAAAATTTATCCTCCCCCGGTACGTTTAATTTCCTGGGAATTTTTCCCGAAGCGACAATCACGGTTTTTGATTTAAATTTTTCTTCGCCGGCTGTTTCTACCTCGAATCCCCCGTCCACCGCTCCGGCAATTTTCTTAATCTCTACGCCTTCCCTGACCTCAAGATCGAACAAATTATTTTCATCATCAAGTCTTTTTAAATGCTCCCTGAATTTATTTACCAAATCGGCGCCGCTAACCATCTGAAAACCCAGATAATTATCGACTTCGCCTGACCAAAGCGTCTGACCGCCGATATCTTTTGTCAGGACTAATGTATTCATTTTTTTTCGCGCCGCGTAAATCGCCGCCGTCATCCCGGCCGGCCCTCCCCCAATTATAATAGTGTCGTACATAGAACAAAATAATTTTTTAATTTTAGGTTGCGGCTTCGATTTTTGAATTTTTGTTCTTACGTTTATAAAACAGGTAAATTCCCGCCGCGAATAATGCCATCGAGAGATATTGCGCCAAAGTCAGGCCGAAATATCTCGGGTCAGTTCCGACAATATCGGCGGCTCTTAAAAAATCCAGAAAAAATCTTATCGTGCCGTAGGCAGCGGCGAAAAACGCGACGTAAAAACCGAGCCGCCACTCCTTGCGGCGCAAAATTAAAAAGATCAAAAAAATAATGAGGCCAGCGAGCGAATCATATAAGCCCAAATCATGGCGCGCACCATCCGGGTAGGCGACACCGAGAAAAAAATTTGTTTTTATTCCCGGATGATCATGAATAAAAAAACAACCAAGACGCCCGATAAACAAACCCAGCGGTAGCCCAAAAATTGAGGCATCCGCATATTGCCAAAAATCAAGTTTATTTTTCTTTAAATAAACTAACCCAGCAATTACCGCGCCGATAAATCCGCCGTAAATTGACATTCCTCCTCGCCAGATCTTCAAAATATCAAGCGGCGCGGAGAAATAAATATTCATGTGCTCAACAACGTAAAATAAACGTCCAAAAATCATTGACGACAAAATTATCCAAAAAGCCAGGTCGTAAATACGCTTTGCTTCAAGTTTTCTTTTCTTTAATTCAAAATAGGAAATTGCCATGCCTGCCAAAAATCCGAACGAAACGAGTATGCCCCAAACATTCAGTTTTAAAAACCCTAAATCTACTGTTTGTATCTGAAACCAAGGGATCATATTTTATCCAAAAACATTAGGGTGCCTAGAGCAAGGCATCCGGCCCCTAAAATCAGCCGCAGCCATTTTCTGTTCTTCATGCGCCACTCTTCCATTTGCTTGGCCGAAAAACCGAAATAGACTAAGCCAAGAATAACAAAAAGAGGCAAAACGAAAATAAAATTATAAAGAAGAAGATACGGAATAGCCTGAACTTTTTGGTTATTGGCGAGCATTCCCAAGACCGCGAGATACACTCCACCGGTGCATGGCAACTCGAAAGCCGAAACTAAAAAACCCAAAGCCACCGCGGCGGGAATCGAAGCTTTTCTAACATACTTTTCAATTAGCGGTTTCCTTGATTCCGGAATTGCCAAGGTAAAACCCTTTCCGTACCAAAAAAAATCTTTGACGTTAACGAGACCGACCAGAATCAAAATCGCCCCGGCTATTTTATAAATTACTCCAGCAATATTTAAGACTGTCAGGACTCGGAGTATTCCGAATCCGGCAAAGAAATAAACAACAAAGACGGTAGAAATATAAACTAACCCGACCCTCCAAATTAATTTTGGCGATCCGAGAGCCAAAAGATAAGTAAGCAAAAAAATCAGGACGGCGAAAGCGCAGGGATTAATGGAATCTATTACTGCTCCCCCGATCAGAGCAGGAATGGTAAGTTGATCAAACATTATTGTCTTGCTTTTAGTATGTAAATTATAAAACCTATTCCGGCGGCCGAAAAAAGGCTTATAACAATCCACCCCACAAGTTCGTTTTTATCGGAACCCGAAGATGTTTGCTGATCGGTATTGGTGATTTCTGAATTGATATTTGTGTTAACGTTAAGATTCTGATCTTCGAGTTTATCGGCGGGAGACGCGCATCCTTCCGCTGAACATTTTTCTACCGCATTTTTTAATTTTTCATAATTCTCGCCAATAATCACTTCATTACCGACAAAAAGCAACGGCACACCGTCAATACTGGTATCGTAGGCGGCCAGCATCCTTGTCAGAAGATCTTGATTTTCCTTGTTGAAATAGATTTCAAAATCTTTGACTGTAAGATTAGGGTAGTCAACTTTCAACCCTTCGAGATAACTTTTCATCTTGGCGCAGTGTGGGCAACCCTGTCCTTCAAAAAAATACAACTCCACCGGTTTTACTTCGGCAAAAACCGCCATTGGACATAATACGGCCATTAAAAAAATTATTATTATAATTTTCTTGAAATTAAACATATTTGATTATTTTACAGCAAATATAATAATAGGTCAAAGCGATCTATCTTGACAAGATCGGCCAAATCGTTCACTATATTTCCAAGGAGGGTGAAAATGGCGGGAAATTGGAGAAGACACGGATCGGAATTTTCCGGACTGATCTTCATCGCGGCTTATACACTCACCGGCGCGAGTTTCCAGCGGATGCCGAATCTGGAAGATTTTGCCAAGAGCGCCAAGGAAATCGACGGCTTCGATATCTGGCAGGGGCTCAGGAATCTCTGGCTCTGGCTTAAGGCCAGATGCGAGACATTCCCCTTCTCGAGGACTAGCCTCTTTGTCGCACCGCGGGACATCGATATCCCTGAAGCGGCAAGCTATCTGCTCGAGATGACTACCCTCTATCTTGAGGGTAATCTCTCCGAAGACAGAAGGAGTCCGGCCGCCCATTATGGCAAATGCCGATACCATCTTGGGTGCTACACCGACACTATTCGGGCGTTCCTGGAGCATCTTTATTCAGGAGCGGAATTCGATAACACAAATCTTGGCCGCCAAATGCAAGCGGCTAACGAACTTCAGCTGTTCTTCGGCGGACTGCTGCGCATCATCAATTCTGTCCCGGCGCTGGAGGAACTCAGCCAGTTTGTCGGAACTCTTGATTCGGAAAAAAAGAAAAAGCTTCGTTCCTTCCTGCTCGGGAAAAGCCATCTGGCGGCGGATCTTTCCACGGAAAACGTCCGTCGATGGATCGCCGAATTCAGGAAGGAAGAAGACATTCCCCTGAACTGACCAGACTTTTCCTGCCTCGAGGCCCGCGTCTTTCCAACGCGGCCTCTTTTTTAATCTTAATCAAAAACACCCCGGAGTTCCGGGGTGTTTTTAAAATCCTATTTTTTCAACTTATCTTTTTCTCATATTTATCTTTTCCCAGGTCACAAGCAACGGACTGGCGATAAAAATTGACGAATAGGCGCCAAGACCAATACCGATAATTAAAGCCAGTGCAAAATATTTAACCGACTCCCCTCCCCAGAAAAATACCGCGATAAGCGCGAGTAAAGTTGTAAATGTAGTATTGATTGACCTAGCGAACGTCTGATTAACGCTTTCATTGACAATACTGTCAAAGCGTTCAAAGTCACCGCCGGAATGGAGTAAATTTTCCCTGATACGATCAAAGACGACAATCGTGTCATTAACTGAATAGCCGAGAATAGTTAGAATTGCCGCAACAAAAGCGCTATTTACTTCAATGCCAAAGAATCTCCCCAATACAGCGAAAACGCCGATCGGAACGCCGATGTCATGGATTAAAACCAAAACCGCGATCATGCCGTACTTCCAGGAAGCGATTGGTTTGGAAACTTTTCTGAAGGCCCAGGCAATGTAAAGAATAATACAAATAAGAACAACGACTATAGAATAAATCGCTTTTGTCCTGAGCTCCTTGCCGATAGTCGGGCCTATTGATTCAAAACGCATTTCCTCAGCGTCGGCATATTTTTCCCTGATTTTTGAAAGGACTTCCTGATGTTTGGGCTCGTCAACCGTTTTAAAACGGACGATGACTCCTTTGTCGCCAACTGGTTGAAGACTGACATTTTCCGCACCAAACGTTGCCATATCGGAAGCCAATTCGGAAATTACCGGCCGACTGTTTTGTCCGCCGGAGGCAGATCCACCTTGGGCGGAAAAAGTCAACTCCATAAGCGATCCGCCGGTAAAATCAATTCCAAACTTCAATCCCCAAAGACCGACTGCCACGGCGCTCGCGAGAACAAGTGCCAGGGTGACGGCTAACCATAGTTTTCTGTAACCAATAATGTTAATCATATTTATAATGCAAATTAATTACTTTTTCTTTTAACCCCAAAAAGCCAGGTGCCATGGAACCATGGCGCGATCAGCTTCAGGAAGGTCTTTGTTACAATTAGAGCTGATAACATGCTCAAAATTACACCAACCGAGAGAGTCAAGGCAAAACCCTTTATCATACTGGTCGAAAACCAGAACAGAACAAAACATGAGATCAAGGTCGTAAAATTTCCGTCGCGAATTGACGGCCAGGCCCGTTTGAATCCTTCGTCAATCGCCGAACCAAGCGGTTTACCCCATTTCAATTCTTCTTTCATTCTTTCAAAAATCAAAACGTTCGCATCAACTGCCATGCCGACCGACAGGACAAAACCGGCAATACCGGCCAAAGTCAGGGTAACCGGAATCAGTTTGAATACAGCCAAGACAATAGCGGCATAAAATATCAATGCAATCGCTGAAAGCAAGCCTGGCAGACGATAATACAAAATCATGAAAATAACAACCGCCAAAAAACCAATTAAACCGGCCATCAAACTTTTTGTTACTGACTCTTGTCCTAAAGCCGCGCCGACCGTTTCCTGGCTTATCAAGTTGATTGGCACAGGCAGAGCGCCGGCGTTTAATCTTTGAGCTAAAAGTTTTGCCTCAGGAATAGTAAAACTCCCGGAAATAACCGCCTTGCCTTCTTTAATCGGCTCCTGGACCCGCGGTATGGAAATCGGCTGGCTATCCAGAAAGATCGCCACGTTTTTCCCGACATTCCGCTCGGTTATTTCTCCGAATAATTTTTTACCCTCATCATTGAATTCGAGTCCGACCTCCGGCGCGTTGGTGTTCGGATCAAATTGAACCTGAGCCCGCGTCAGCTGTTTTCCGGTAAGGCCGGTGTATTTCCATTCGTCGGCCGGCGGCAAAATTTCTTCTTTGGTTTTTTTATCAAATAAAATTCTTGAAACTCTGTATTCTGGAACCGCCCGCTCATCTGTTTTATAAATCAGATGATAGCCAAAATCAGTTTCGATTACGTCTGAAATTTCTCCAACTTTTATGGCAAAAGTCGCATCTTCAAAAGGCTTGACCATCATTCCCTTACTAAACCATCCCAAATCTCCACCCGACTCGGACGCTCCCGGCTCGGTCGAATTTGCTTTAACCAATTCGACAAAATTTTCTTTGGTCGCTTGCGTTTTTAGCTCATCAATTTTTTTCTTGGCGTCCTCTTTAGATAGATCACTCGTGCAACTCTGAGCGCCATCCCAACAAATCAAAAGGTGATTAGCTTTAACTTCTTTAGAATCCTGGGTTCCGGCCAATTTTATAATATTGATATCGGCATCGGTTTCAATCAAACCGCTCACCTGCCCGACTTTCAATTTTGCCGCTTCTTCATAGAGCGCGGTAAAGGGCCCATTTTTTACGACAAATCCCAAATCTCCGCCAACATCTTTTGTTGCCTCGTCCGTTGAATACTCCTTTGCCAAAGCGCCAAAATCAGCGCCCTTGGCTTTAGCTTTTTTCAACGCTTCATTGGCTTTCGTTTTGGCGTCGGCATTGTATTTGTCCATGTCCTGCTTTTCCTCGGCGGTTAGATCGCGCGTCGTTTGCGTCCCCTCTTCTTTAAATTCCAAAAGAGGTGT
>CAYZNO010000027.1:0-9131 GCA_964479685.1 uncultured Gammaproteobacteria bacterium | reverse complement strand
CCGTGCAAGTCTGAACGCCCGGCAGGCACTCGCCCACCGCGTCGTCCGGACCGCAGGGACGCGAATCGCCATCGGTGCAGGCGCAACCATCGTCGATCTCGTCGTTGCAGTTCTGGTCGATGCGATCGCCGCAGATTTCGGCGGCCGGATAGACCGCGCCTTCGCAGGCGCTCCAGATGCTCGCCCGGCAGAACTGCGTGCCCTCGCGGCAGATCCCAACATCGTCGGGACCGCAGGGACGCGAATCGCCCGAGGTGCAAGTGCACCGTTCGTCGACGGCGCCGTCGCAGTTGTTGTCGAGGCCGTCGTCGCAGACTTCGCGGACCGTGCCGCTTCCGATGGCCGGCTCGCAGTGATCACTGTAGCCGGAACCGTCCAGGAGACAGCGCATCCGTCCGACCGAACAGATCCCGGACAGGCCGGTGACACAGTCGATGAACTGACCGGGTAAGCAGGCCCGGCCGGCGCAAACCTCGCCTTCGTCGGTCTGGCCGTCGCGGTCGTTGTCAACGCCGTCGCACTCTTCCGGACCGTAGCCCGGAGGCGTGTACGGCTCGCCGGTGCAGTAGCCGGTCGCGGAGTTGCACTCCATGCCCACCGGACACATCAGTGCTCCGCGGCAGGGGTAGGAACAGTTCCCACGGAAGCACTCGAGGCCGAGGTCGCAGTCGGAATCCGACTCACACTCGGCCCCCGCGTACACCGTACGCGTTTCCTCGCAGCCGAAGCTGCCGATGCCGAGCGTGGTACACACGCAGAGCATCGCCATCCAGTTCGTCCAGTTCCTCATGTTGCTCCTCATTTCCCTTTCCCTCCTTTATGCGGCAGCGCCGCACGCGGCAGACCCGCCGCATTCTTCCGAAACCCGAGACCTCAAAACTACGCCTTACGGCGCAGTAACTCCTCCGCACTCTTGCGCGAAGGAGAGATTACCTTTCTTTCGTTTGTCTTCAGTTTTCAAAGGACAGCGGTTTTGACTCCCCCCTGTCCCCTAAAAATAAAGGAAAAGGGGGCTTTTGACCCCTCTTCCACGGTCAAAAACCGCACATTGCAACTTACCATAACTGTTAAATTTGTCAAGCCCACACACCTATTAATAAAATTTTCCATTTTTTATAATCATTATATGGCAAGAAATTTTTGCCAGAAAATTCAAAACTTTTTGACAAAAATAGGTGTGGCTGGGCAAGAGGACAAAACAAAAAACAGAGGTTTGCCCTCTGTTTTTATAAAACGTTTCAATTTCTCTTATTTTACCGCTTCAATAATCTTGGCAAAAATTGCCGGATGATTCTCGGCCAAATCAGCCAGAATTTTTCTGTCCAAATCTATTTTTGCCTGCTTTAGGGCGCCGGATAATTTGCTGTAGCTCAAACCGTTATCACGGCTGGCGGCATTAATCTTCACCTGCCAAAGCTGTCTTGCAAGTCTCTTTTTTGCCCGCCGGTCGCGGAAAGCGTAAGAACCGGCTTTGAGCATTGCGACTCTGGCTAATTTTATTTTGCTCTTCCTCCCCCAGCGATATCCCTTAGTTTGTTTTAGTAAATTTTTTCTATGCTTCAAATGGTGTTTTCCTCTTTTAACTCTCGGCATATTTTTATTTTAAAATTCGAATTAATTATTTTAGACTCTATTCCCGACCAAAATTTTTACTGTTTTGGCGTAGACATCGGCAACTTCGTTATCCATTCTTTTTTTTCTGGTAATCGTGCCCGGATTTCTGGTATTAAAATGATCCTGTCCGGCGTAGCGCTTCAGGATTTTTCCTTTTTTGGTCACCTTGAATCTTTTGGCGGCCATTTTATGAGTTTTAACTTTCATAATTTTAAAATTATTTTTTTATTCAAGCCTTACTGTCTGGTAACCGTCACAGAAAGTCTGCCTCCCTGGAAGCTCAGAGGTTGTTCAATTTTTGTAGACACTAACTGGTTCAGAGAATTTATAAACTGATTGATATTTTCTCTCGCCATCCCCCCGTACTGCCTTTCTCTACCCTTAAGAATAATTTCAATTTTGACTTTATCGCCTGATTCCAAAAAATCTTTTGCCTGGTTTAACCTCACGTCACGGTCATGAGCGCTGATTCTAAGCGAAAGACGGATGCCTTTTATCTCAACTTTTTTCTGTTTGGCTTTCTGTTTTCTCGCTTCCTTGTCTTTCTGGTATAAAAATTTTCCGTAATCGAGAATTTTCGCGATTGGCGGATCGGCCTTTGGAAACACTTCAACCAAATCTAATTCTCGCTCGCGCGCTAACCGGACCGCTTCCGGAGTCGCCATCACTCCAATGTTCTGCCCCTCTTCGTCTATGACTCTGACTTGCGGAGCTCTTATTTGTTCATTAATCCAATATTGGACCGTCTGAACTTTAACCTGTTTTCTTGAAATACGCAAGGTTTTGCTATGTTATGAGTTAGATTTTAAATAATATCTTAAACGATTCCGTAAAAAATCTCGACCGTGGCTAGTCTTCAAAAATCTTTCTCTTTTCCTGGCGTCAATTTTGTTCAAACAACTTTCAGAATAAATGAGCTCCCATGGCCCGCCAAGCCGCTTTGTTGTATAAGTTTCTCCGCGCCTATGTTCCTCCAAACGATTATTGACGTCATCTGCAAAACCGATATACCACCGTTTCTTTAAATTTTGAATCACATAGACAAAATACATAAGATGGTGCACCATGTCCGAGGTTAAGGTTAATCAACATTCTTCGCCGCGCAAAAATCGTAAAAAATTTTGTTGTTTACTTTGTGTGCGAATGAACCTTTACCTCGGACATGGTGGAGATGGCGGGAATTGAACCCGCGTCTAGGGGTCTTTAACAAGACGAATCTACAAGCTTAGCCAAATTAAATTTTTAAAATGCGGGGTATAAATCCGGCTAAATCCCAGCATTCCTAGTTCCGTAAGATTTCGGCAACTTTACCGGAACGATAAAATTGCCTGCCCTGGTTATGACACCGGGACCCGCCTACCAGGAATCGGCGGCCGATGTGCTGCTGCTATTTAAGCAACTGCAGGAGCAAAGTTTGGAACGCGGAAAGCGTTCGTGACTTTGTTAAATAAGTTTGCACTTATTGGTTTTTGCCAAAGTTTTGCGAGATTGTGGCAATACTCGGCTTGCTTATTTTGTAAAGAACTCCTATCGAGGCCTGTCATCCCCAAATATCAAATAAAAAACGCCTATTGCAGCATTGCGCTTCTTATTTTTCTGTCAATTTCCCTTTTCTTTATCGTCTCTCTTTTTTCGTATTTTTTCTTGCCTCTGCCAATTCCGAACTCCAATTTCACCTTGCTCCCTTTAGTATAAACTCGAAGGGGAACTAAAGTCAAGCCTTTTTGCTTGATTTTACCGATTAATGAAGACAATTCTTTTCTATGCAGTAAAAGTTTCCGCGGTCGCGTCGGCTCGTAATCCGAAATTTTTCCGGCCATTTTATATGGCGGCACATGAGAATTCGTCAGCCAGGCCTCGGCTCCTTTCATAGTAACAAAAGACCCAGCCAAAGAAATATGGCCGGTTTTTATTGATTTGACTTCTTGTCCGCTTAAAACAATCCCCGCCTCAAAAGTTTCCAGAATTTCATAGTCAAAAAAGGCTCTTTTGTTAGTCACAATTAATGACATAATGCTTTTAGTATAAAATAAAAAAGCGCGTCAGGCAACTCTCCGGCTGTACCAGACGAACTTGATGCCTGGCCGATTTTATGGTAAGATTTATTTAACCTTTAAATTATTTTTTAACTATTATGAACGAACAAAAACCCGTGGTCTTTAATATTTCGACCATGTCGATTGCCAAAATAATTCTCACTCTGCTCATCATATATTTTATATATATGATGAAAGATATTCTGACGGTTCTTTTTATCGCCATGATACTCGCGATTCTGATTGATCCTTTGGCCGACTGGTTTGAAAAAAGAAAAATCCCGCGCATTTTAGCCGTGTTGCTTGTCTATGTTATCCTGATTTCCCTCGTGAGTCTGATTGTTGTTCTTATCATCCCCCCTCTCACCACCCAGTTCCAACAACTGACGGAAAAAATTCCTACTTACTGGGAAAAGGTAAAAACGCTCGGCTCGGAAGAATTCCTGGCCAACTACGATTTAGAAGCCCTGCAGAAAGGATTTAAATCCGTTGAAGAAGGCCTGACTCGGGGAATTTTTACTGGAATCGGGGGAATTTTCGGTGGTATAGTTTCTTTTTTCCTCGTCTTGGTTCTTACTCTTTACATGGTCGTCGAGGAAAAGGAGATGAAAGGCTTCGCGAAACTTCTTGTCCCGGCTCAATATCAGCCTTATCTGTTTCAGATGGCCGGACGCATAAAAGAAAAAATGGGCGCCTGGTTGAAGGGGCAGCTCATCCTTTGTTTGATTATCGGTTTTGGCGTATTCATTGGCCTGACCTTGCTTGGTGTCGAGTACGCCCTAGTTCTCGGTTTGATCGCCGGACTTCTGGAAATGATTCCTTACGTGGGGCCATGGACTGCCGCGGCTTTAGCGATTTTCATCGCTCTCGGCCAATCCCCGGCTCTCGCCCTGCTTGTCCTTATCTATTTCGTTATCCTGCAGCAGCTTGAAAATAATTTGCTTGTCCCGAAAGTAATGCAGAAAGCGGTCGGTCTGAATCCGATTATCTCTATACTCGCCATCTTGACTGGCGCCAAACTCGCTGGATTTATTGGAGTGCTCTTTGCCATTCCTGTCGCAAGTGCCCTCTCCATCTTGCTTTCTGATTTCTTCAACCCAAAAACGGAATAAATCATTCAAAAAAATATGACCAGACTTGACGACCAATCGTCTCCGGATCCTTGGCTCCACGAAAAAAGTGAGAAGGAAAAAATGAAGGAAGAGATTCGGGAAAAAGTAATGGATGAAATAAAAGACAAGAAAAGAAAAAGGAGAATAATTGGCTGCTCTCTTATTTTTATGGCGGTCTGTTTATTATTTGGCTTTATAGGAACCGGAGTTGCTAAAAGCGGTCTCTATGAAGTCCCGGTTTTGTCGAAATTTTTTAGCAGCAAGGCAACACCGCAAAAATTAATTGTGCTTACCCCCGAAGAATTGAGGGATTCAGAAATAGACATAACCCAAAAACTGAAAAATCAGGTTGAACCCAAAATAGAGCCCGGAGCTACGGGGCAAAAAGTGGCTGTTTCACTTAAATTCACCGAAAGAGAGATGACCGCTTTCTTAAAATCTCTCGAATCTTCCGGCGAATCCCCTCTTCGCAATTCCCAAGTTGTCGTCACTCCCGACGAAATTGAAGTCTTCGGCGAATTGTACACGCCCAATAAAACTTACTTGACGGTTTCTTTCCGTCCGGAAATATGGGAAAACGAACTTACAATTTCGCTTAAAAAATTTAAGATCGGCTCACTCAGCCTGCCGGTATCATGGGGAAATTTTCTGGCTAATAAGTTTCTGGAAAGCCAAATGAAATCGTCCGAGGAGGCCATAAGAAAAATAGGAAAGCTGGAAAAAATTTCGCTTGGCGCCGGTGAACTCTCCATTGACGGACTTGTGGATGTTTTAATTTTAATGCAACAAAAATAGAGAGTATCAAGCCCTTTGGTGCGACGCCGCTCGGACGCAACACTAACAACTAATTGACGCGCGCGTGGCACTAACCGCAACAAAAAATGAAACTTCCTCCGATCAAACGCTTAATACCAATTATCGCCCCGATCATTCTTTTTGCGCTTTTGGAGCTCTTTTTTTTAAAACCTCACTACGTTTATCTTATATCTTTTTTCCTGCTTATCCTTGTTATAACGGCGACGTGGAAAATAATCGGCAGAGGGCTCGCGACCTCTAGCGCTCGCTGGCTTTACCTTATTACTCCGGTAGCGCTTCTTTTGGGCGGCCTGTTGTTTCTTTTATTTTTGGAACGCGCCTGGGCCAAACATCTTCTAGCCTTTGCCCTTTCCACCCTTACGGGAATTTTCTGGGAAAACATCTTCATCTATATTTACCAGCATGAAAAATACCAAATAAATTCGCTGGAAAATATTTCCAATTATCTGAATCTCACTTCGATGTTCTTGTTCAACTCTAGTCTTTTCGGATTTTTTATTTTCTTGAATCTTCCGCTTTGGCAGATTTCCGCCGTTGCCCTGGCTTTTACCTTTATTCTCACCTTTCAGACTATTTGGGTCAATAAAATTAAACCCTCATCCGCTTGGCTACCAATCCTCGTTATTTGTCTTATCGTTTTTGAAATCTTCTGGGCAGTTTCGTTTCTGCCAACCGCCTTTTACGTAAACGGCCTCTTAATCGCAACAATTTTTTACTTAACAAACAACCTCATTCGCCTCCATCTTCTGGGTACCCTAAACAAAAAAGTGGTGAGGCGTTATCTTCTGCTCTGCGGCGCGGTAATTGTCCTTGTCTTAGGAACGGCAAAATGGATTTAAAAAATAAAATAGAAACGATGAAAAATTCTTATCTTAAAATTATCGTCCTTACCGTAATCTTCGGCCTGGGTGCCGGCGTCGTCGGGCAACTCTTGGTCGACGCTTATATCACACCGACTGAAATTTTCGTAAACGGAGGGGGCAGCCAAGCAAACAAAAAGATGACTGCTGCCGAGGAAACTCAAAAGATAATTGAAGCAAATGAAGCGGTAGCTCCGACGGTCGTTGAGATATACCCGCAAAAAACAATTTCAGCGGCGGGGTCATTAAATAAAATTTATCTTTCCGGCGACCGGATCGCCTTGGGAGTCGTCCTTACTTCCGACGGTTGGCTCGCGAGCAGCGGCAAATCTCTTGCTGATCCCAAAATCCGTCTTGCTATTATTACCGACGATCAAATTATTTTTTCCCCGGAAAAAATAATTTTTGACGAGGCGACAGGTGTTGTTTTTCTAAAAATAGACGCCCAAAATCTTCCCATCGCGAAGTTGGGATTGCTGGAAAATCTTTTTTTGGGAGAAAAAATTATCCTCCCTTCGGGCGGACAATCGCTAATCGCGGGGCAAATAAAAAATCTCTCCTATTTTGAAGCCAAGGAAATAAAAAATCTTTTTCACTCTTCGGAAAAATTTTCCAAGTCAATTCTCCTTTCGGGACAATTTTCCCCAGACAAAACGGGCGGTCCAATCGTAAACTACGAAGGTGCAGTGGTCGGTCTCTTATCCGGCGAAAATGGTTTTGTCATTCCGACCGATTACTGGCAAAAAGCGTTTCTTTCGATTTTAAAAAACGGAAAAATATCCCGTCCATATTTGGGATTAAATTATCTTGATTTGTCCCAAACCCCGGGTCTCCCTGACGCGGCGAGTTCCGGCCGAACTGCCGGGGCCCTCGCCTGGAACGACCTGACTTTAGAAATTCAAGGCGTTTTGAAAAACAGCCCGGCGGCTAAAGCCGGCCTCAAAGTTGGCGATATTATCCTAAAAATTAATTCCGAGGAGATCACTTCAAAAACCGACCTCACCGAACTTGTCCAGGATTACGCGCCGAACGATGAGATTTCCGCTACCTTTCTCAGGAACGGTAAAGAAGAAAATATAAAAATAAAACTTGAAGAAAAATTGTAGCGCGAGCCAAAAAGAGGTATAATAATTTTAAAGGGCTGTAAACTCAAATAAATTATGCCTACAAATTATCTCAGAATACTGAAAATCGAATGGCGGACTATTTTTTTAATTACCGCGGGAGCCGTCGCCATGAGCCTGATCTTCTCCCTTATCCAGCCGTTCCAATACAGCGCCAAAACCCGGGTGCTCGTTATTCCCGCCTCCGGCGGAATGGATGCTTACAGTGCCTTAAAATCGGCCGAAGCCATCGGAGAAAATATTTCCCAGATAATTTACACTACCTCCTTTTTCGATAAAGTTATCCAGAAAGAAAAAAACATCCAAAATATCTGGAGCGACAATGAAACGAAGAAAAGAAAGCAATGGCAGGAAATGACCAAGACCGAGGTAATTTACGGAACCGGCATGGTCGACATCACCGTTTATCATAAAGACAAGGAACAAGCCGCGCTGATTGCTTCAACAATTGTCAATGTTCTTTCCGAGGAAGGCCGCAATTATTTCGGCATGGCCGGGCTTCAGATAACCATGGTTTCCTCCCCGCTTCTCTCGCGCTATCCGGTAAAACCGAATCTCCTCCTGAACACTCTGATGGGCCTGCTTCTGGGCATTTTGGGCGGCATTACTTTTACCATTTTGACCTATCATCCGGCTATGCAAAAGACGCCCCCCGGAAAACCGGTGCGGCTCGCCGAACCGAAGACTCATTTCCGCCCGGAGAAAAAAGAGGAGGAAAAATTCGCCGAAACCAGGAAAGAACGGGAAATTATCAGCATGTATAACCATTTTGATAAACGTTAAAAAACCTTTATTTAAAAGAAAAAAAGCCAATTTCCGACAAAATAAAAAATAAATGTCAAAAAATTCTGTCAAAAGCCCTTGACAGATTTTTTGTTTTATGTTATAGTTACCTGTTAGACAATAAAACGGTTCGTTACAAAAACCAAAGGCAAATTGCCTTTTCCGCTAGAAATAAAGCTCCAAAGCTGTTTGGCTTGGCCAAGGGGCCTATTGCGAAATAATTTTTCGTTGCGAAATTAGGAAATTTCCGGGCGAAAATTATGAAAGACGAGGAGGCGTATGAGAAAAAATCATACGATGACGAGTCTTGAATAATTTGCAGCCAAAATTTACAAATTGCAGCAGAAGAGATTATTTCGCAGGAGGTCCGCCAAGGTGATTGACTTAAACTGAGAAGTCAATTCCACCATCGTTCTTTCAAACAACATTCCCAAGCCAAACGACTCTGGGGTTTTATACAAGGTAACTTCTCGACTTCGCTCGAAGAATAATTACTGTTCGAGCGATCCCGCCGGAGCGGGAGAGTCGAGAACGCCACTTTGCGGCAAACCACAGTTTAAGAAATTGAAGTCACAAAGGAGTTGAATCGTCTGAAACAGATCGTTATCTCACTCGTCTTAAACTGCGGTTTCCTGCAAAGGACAGCACCTTGACAACGAACTTTAAGTTCCACATAAACTAACGGGCTTAGCTCTCCGCCTACGGCGGATTGATGCTACAGCCCCTCACCTTTCAAGGTGAGCGGGCTTGCCTGAGAAAATAGGGGTTACCTAACCACCTTTCTCC
>CAYZNO010000026.1:6802-9178 GCA_964479685.1 uncultured Gammaproteobacteria bacterium | reverse complement strand
CGGCCTGGGCGGCAAAGACATCACTCCGGAAGATATTGCTAAAATAATTAAAAATGGAACAACCGCGAAGTCCTCAAGCCTAAAATTTTTATCATAAAATATTTTAAAATTATGCCAGACGCCTTAATCAAAATTTCCAAAATTATCCCCAAAATATTTTTGGGAGTTTTTGTCGCGCTCTTCGTCCTGCAGGTTTTGGGCTTTTTCGTCATTTATTTTTTAAGTTCAAACCAAAATTAATTTTAAACCAACTATGTTCATGAGGGGCGACCCCAAAATAAAACGTTTTTTCGCTGCGTTAACCCTTATCGTTCTTCTTCTCAGCCCAATAGCTTCTTTCGCCGAAATAATTCAACAAGGCCGACCGGCCTCGGCTAACCAGGGCCGCCAGGATTGTTGGTCAAAGGCAAATTGTCTATCCGCCACCAATAATTGTGAACCTTGTTTTGAAAAAAATAATGAAGCCTGCGGACCCAATGAATACGGCTTTTGTTATGCTAGGCCCGTCCCAACTGCTCTTACCATACCCCTCGGCGGCCTGACCGAAGTAAATGATCCAGCCCAATATATTTCTGTATTTTACGAATGGGGAGTTTCCATAACTGGTATCTTGGCCGGCATTATGATTATGATCGGCGGACTTCTTTATTTAACAGCCGGCGGCTCGCCGGACAGAGTTTTAAGCGCCAAAAACTATATCAGCAACGCCTTAATTGGCCTTATTTTGGCCATGACCTCTTATCTCTTGCTTCAAACGATCAATCCGGCGCTCTTGGAACTTAAATTTCCTAAAGTTAAACTAATCCAAGCAGTTGCTACTATACAACAATCTGCAGAACAAACTTGCGATTCGATTGATAATCCTGATTTACAAGTAACCCCCGACCAGGTTGGTAAAACTTCTTGCGGAGATATCGGAAATATTAGAAGCGTTTCCGGGCTCACCGCAGTAGATAATCCCTCTTGCCATTATGATATTTGTTCTAATGTAGAGCACGTCTGCCTGCCCTGCGCATCCGAAGAGCTGTGTGCCAAACCGGCAAATTGTATGCAGGTAGCAGGGACACGATTTGACGGTTGGTATTTCGGAGAATTGGAAGAAGGAAAAACGCGTGGCGCGGCAAACCAATCTTTTGTCAACAAATG
Source organism: uncultured Gammaproteobacteria bacterium (assembly GCA_964479685.1). Classification (GTDB taxonomy): domain Bacteria; phylum Patescibacteriota; class Patescibacteriia; order XYB2-FULL-38-15; family XYB2-FULL-38-15; genus JBGSRW01. The sequence continues at coordinate 8,032 of CAYZNO010000026.1, read as the reverse complement.
CCATACTTTAAAACCCAAAAACCAGCCTCCTCGCCTTTTCGAAGTCTTTGCTTCGAGTTCCTGTACCCTTGTTTCTGGTGAATGGAAGGACGCGGCTGTCGGCGCGCTTTACTATGGAGCGCAAGCCTTAGGGGCTTCCTCTATTGCCGGAGCAATGGGAGAGATCACTGAGAGAGGTGCTATCCAAGCTGGAGCTACCTCAACCCGCCTCGGCCGATTAGCCGGTGACGCAACCCACAGCCAGACAATCAGGGCCATCGCTGAACAAGCGCCTGGTATTGCTCTCGGTACAGGAATTGAGATGTTTATTAACGCCGGAGAAGCCGGCAAAGCGGCCCCCAAAGCTATTGCCATTACGAAAGAAGCAGCCGATAACTTTAATAAATTGGGAAAAGCGGCGGGCGGGGCTGTCAAATTGATTGGCGTTCTGGTTATGGCTACTATCGGGGCAGTGGTTGGGAAAAGCTGTGGAGGCGTTTTGGAGGGAACAGGACTTACCTGTGATCTAATCGACATACGTTGCGATAGAATCATAAATTGCGAAGGATACTCTAGTGTCAATGTTAAGGGCGACAGAGACGACCAAAATCTGGAAACAATCCCATCTATAGCAGGCTCTCTCGGAGAAAGATCTACAGATGTCCTTGAGAAATTATGTGAAACAAATCCATGCCAACTTCCCTTTAAATGCACTTACGTCAGCCAGCAAGGATCTTACTATCCCTGGAGCGGACACAGCGAAAAAAATTCCAGCTATACCCACCCTGGCAGTGCTTGGGGATCCACTGCCGGTGCTTGTGTTACCTATAATCTCTCTGAATCCAATATGTCAAGATGCTGTATGAGGGATGCGCAGCTGCCTTTCATAAGGAATTTTCCAACAAATAAAAAACAGCAAAAAGGATTTCTCTGTGAGACAAACGAGGACTGTGAAGTTGGACTCACCTGCTCGGGCGCCCCGGTCGAAATAAAAGGCGCTTATGAGAAATGCCCTGGCGGAAAAAATTCCGAGCCTGGATGTAATCAAGGTATAATCACCAGCGATTGCATCAATACCGACTGCAGTAATGATGCCTGGTACGATTCTCATTCTTCCTGGTACAAATCCACGACTAAAACCTATAAACGCTGCCAATAAATTTTATGCCACAAAAATACAAAAACCCATTTAATCATCTTCTAGCGCCCGGCCATCGGTATGACGATGAGGCCCTCCTCAGGGATGCCCAG
>CAYZNO010000026.1:0-6792 GCA_964479685.1 uncultured Gammaproteobacteria bacterium | reverse complement strand
TCCGGCTGCGGCGAATTGCTCGCCGCCCGGCATGTTACGGACGCCCTGGGCAAGGACACGATTATTGTCTGCGCCACCGGCTGTCTCGAAGTAACAACTACGCCCTATCCTGAATCTTCCTGGAAAGTCCCCTGGATCCATTCTCTTTTTGAAAACGCTCCCTCGGTCGCCTCAGGAGTTTTGGCGGCGCTGGCCGCAAAAGGAGACAAAAAAACGACTGTCGCGGTTTTTGGCGGCGACGGAGCGACATTTGATATCGGCTTTGGCGCGCTTTCCGGCTCCTGGACCCGCCGAGAAAATATTTTGTATGTCTGTTTTGACAACGAGGCATATATGAATACCGGCAACCAATATTCCGGAGCAACCCCGTATGGCGCGACTACTATGACTTCACCCGCAAATGGCGCGGCTTTTGGCAATGAATTTGTTAAAAAAGATTTGCCGGCGATTGCCGCGGCCCACGGTGTCCCCTATATTGCCACGGCAACCATCGGAAACCAGATGGATATCGCAGCTAAAGTCAAAAAAGCCCTGACTTTTTCCGGGCCTAAATATCTCCAGATTTTGGTCGGCTGCGTGCCCGGCTGGGGCTATGAGCCAGAACTGACTGTCGAACTCGGCCGGCTCGCCCAGCAATCCGGACTTTACCCGGTTTTTGAAATGGAAAACGGAAAAATTACCAAGGTCATGAAGGTCCCACAGAATCCTCCGAAAGTTGAAGAATACTGCAAACCGCAAAAAAGATTCTCTCATCTTTTCAAAACCGATGAAGGCAAACAACGGTTAGAGCAATTACAAAAAATCGCCGATAATAACATTGCCAAGTACGGCTTAAAATAAAAACCAAAAAATCTTTTAAAACAGGCGCCTGGCGCCTGTTTTTTAATATCCCCCTATCGCCTATATCAACGCACGGTTTATCGCCATAAGACGGGACTTGACTCTTTTCCCCGTTTGGCGTATAATGACTTTTAATAATGAATCTATAAATCATAAATTCCATTTCTGAACTCCGCATAATATGCCAAGCAAAATTTCCATCAAAGGCGCCCGCGTCCACAATTTAAAAAATATCAGCGTCGATATCCCAAAAAATAAATTCGTTGTCATAACCGGCCTTTCTGGTTCTGGCAAATCTTCGCTGGCTTTTGACACGATTTATGCCGAAGGCCAGCGGCGCTACGCGGAAAGCCTTTCTTCCTACGCCCGACAATTTTTGGGCGTGATGGATAAACCGGCAGTTGATGAAATTACCGGTCTCTCACCGACTATTGCCATAGACCAGCGCACGGTTTCCCATAATCCCCGTTCAACTGTCGGAACTATCACGGAAATTTACGACTACTTGCGGCTCCTTTACACCAATGCCGGAAAACCACATTGTCCGAAATGCGGCGTCCCACTAGTGAAGCAGACTTCAAAACAAATTTCCGAAAAAATTATTTCTCTCTTCCCACAAAAAGAAATCCTGATAATAGCTCCCCTGAAAGACGCGCAAAAAAATCTCCGGACTACTTTGGAAAAAATAGAAAAATCCGGTTACTCCCGGGTCAGACTCGACGGAACGATTCACGATCTCTCAGCCATCAAAAATCAAAGTTTCGGCGATAAAAAAATAAATCTTGAAGTAGTTATTGACCGAATTGTCATTGATTCAAACAAAAAACAACTTAATAATTTAGTTGACACTGCTCTCGAGCTCGGCAATGGCGTAGTAGTAATTTTTTCTCCTTCGGCCGACCGAGATCTGGTTTTTAGCCAAATTTTCATCTGTCCGAAATGTAGCTACGATCTGAAAGAACTTGAACTTCGCAGTTTCTCTTTCAACAGCCCTTATGGCGCCTGCCCGACCTGCTCAGGGCTTGGAACTACTTCTAAAATTGATCCGTCCTTGATTATCCCAAACCCCCGACTGACCCTGGCGCAAGGAGCAATTAAGCCTTGGATCAAAATTTCTGGCGGCGCTTCAAACCAGCTCCGGACACTCGGGCTTCTCGCGCCGGCTCACAGTTTTAACCTTGACACGCCAGTGCAAAATCTTACTAAAGTTCAACAGAACTTAATTCTTTACGGCATTCCTGACTCCGAATACGAAGGCGTAATTCCCAGCCTGGAGAAAAAATACAAAGAAACCGACTCTGACTACGTCCGAAAGGAAATAGAAAATTACATGCGGACCCAAATTTGTCCAGCCTGCCACGGGGCAAGACTTAAACCAGAGGTTTTAGCAGTAACTTTCGGCGGTAAATCTATAGCTGAAGTTGCCGGCTTTTCTATCGGCCAAATGGAAAAATTCCTTGCCGAACTGACCAAGGCAAAAACTTCGCTTTCTCCCCGCGATCTTAAAGTATCTTCGCCGATTATCAAAGAAATCATGGGCCGAATAAAAAATATAAATAATGTAGGCTTGGGATACCTTACTCTCGACCGGGCTATGTCAACTCTTTCCGGCGGCGAAGCCCAGCGGCTCCGCCTGGCAAGTCAGATCGGCTCCTCACTTTCAGGGATTATTTATATTTTGGATGAACCGTCCATCGGTCTCCATTCGAAAGATAACTCCAAATTAATTGAAACTCTCCTGGCTTTAAAATCACTTGATAACACTATTATCGTTGTTGAACATGACGAAGCAACAATTCTTGCCGCCGACTATGTCCTGGACGTCGGGCCGGGCGCCGGAGAATACGGCGGAGAAATTGTCGCGGTAGGCACTCCTCAAGAAATCAGAAAAAATAAAAAATCTCTCACCGGTCTTTATCTTTCCGGAAAGTTGAAAATCGAAACGCCAAAAAACTACCGTAAAGGAAATGGAAAATTTTTAATGATTGTCGGGGCCAAAGAACACAATCTCAGAAATATTGACGTAAAAATTCCTCTTGGCAAATTCGTTTGCGTAACCGGCGTTTCCGGTTCAGGCAAATCAACTCTGATCACGGAAATTTTAAGCAAAGCGTTAACCAGAAAATTTTATCACACCAAAGACCTGCCTGGAGAACACAAGGAAATAAAGGGCATGGATCTTTTAGATAAAGTCATCACTATTGACCAATCGCCGATCGGCCGGACACCTCGTTCTAACCCGGCAACCTACACCGGTGTTTTTACTTATATCCGCGACCTTTTCACTCAAAACCAGGAAGCGAAAATGAAAGGATACGATGCCGGAAAATTCAGTTTTAACGTAAAGGGCGGCGGCCGCTGCGAAACCTGTAGCGGTGAAGGGGCAATGAAGATTGAAATGCAATTTTTACCCGATGTTTATGTTGAATGTGAGGAATGTCACGGCAAACGCTACAATGCCGAAGCCCTGGAAATTCACTACAAAGGAAAAAATATCGCCGATATTTTGGATTTGACCGTTGAAGAAGCACGACAGTTTTTTGTCGATATCCCGCCGATTTACGAAAAACTGCAAATCCTCCATAATGTCGGCCTTGGTTATATGCGCCTTGGCCAGCCGGCTACTACTCTTTCGGGCGGCGAAGCGCAGAGAATAAAATTAGCCACCGAACTTTCTCGGCGGGCAACTGGAAAAACTTTGTATATTTTAGATGAACCTACCACCGGCCTGCACTTTGACGATATTAAAAAACTCCTTGCTGTTTTAAACCAATTAGTGGAGAAGGGCAATTCGGTTTTGATTATTGAACACAATCTCGATGTAATAAAGTGCGCCGACTGGGTAATTGATCTTGGCCCAGAGGGCGGAGACCAGGGCGGATGCCTTGTTGCCGAAGGCACGCCGCGCGATATTGCTAAAATAGAAAAATCCCATACTGGACAATATCTTAAGAAAATAAAATAAAAATACAATAAAATACCGCCCCTGGGGCGGTATTTTAATTCCTAATTTTTCATGATTAAACAGCAACTTCTTTTAATCTCTTGCTGTAGTTGCGCAAGAAATAAAGCTTGGCTCTCGCGACCTTAGCCTGACGCACCGGCTCTATTTTCACAATGGTCGGAAGATTAAGCGGAAATATTTTTTCCACCCCGACGCCATTTGAAATTTTACGAACCGTGATAGTGGCAGACTTTCCTGTCCCGCGCTTGGCAATAATAATACCCTCAAAAATCTGGACCCTCTTTCTCTCCTTGGTCTTTTCTTTGCCTTTTTCCTCTACCGTTTCCACTTCTTTAATTTGCTGATGAACCCTCACCGTTTGGCCTGGCTTTAATTCTGGTAAGGGAATTTTTTCAACTTCTTCTTTCTTAATTTCATTATTCTCTGACATATATGGATATTTTGACTGCGCTCGCTTGGTAAAGGATGAAACCGTTTACCTCGCCCGCTTGTCAATTAAAAAACGTTTTTAAGAATTAAGAAAACGTTCTCGTATTATACTACACCCGATTTTAAAGTCAAGAACCAGCCTTATTTTTTTGAATCTGCCTCTTTAAAATACAAAGGACTTCATTTATCGTCGCATCTAGTTTATTCTCGCGGTTCACCACCACGTAATCATAGATTTTTTTCTGTCCCAACCATTTTTTAGTGAAAGATCTTCTTTTTTCAATAACTTCCGGCGAATCCTGCCCCCTTTTCATGAGACGCCGTTCTAAAACTTTCTGAGATGGAGGATAAATAAAAACTGAAACAACTCCGGGAATTTTTTTCTTAACGATCTTCACTCCTTGAAAATCTATCTTCCAAAGCGCCAAAATTTTTTTCTTGATAATTTTATTTATTTCTTTTTTAGTAGAACCACGATAATCGCCGTAAACTTTCGCCCATTCGACAAACTTATTTTCAGCAATCATCTTTTTAAATTCTGGCACGGTAACGAAATGGTACGGATACCCTTCTTTTTCACCAGGGCGTTTCGACCGAGTAACCGTAGTAACGACTCTTTTTAGTTTAATTTTCTTTTCCAAACCTTCGATAACTGAATCTTCGCCAGCTCCCGACGGTCCAGAAATAATAAAAAACAAAGTTTTATCAAGTTTTGGCGAAATCATAAATTATTCTAATTTTCTTAAAAAGTCAGCCAGCTCTTTCGGTAAATCGCTTTCGAATTCCAGCCGCTCGCCACTAAGTCCCGAAAATCCTAATTTCGCGGCGTGAAGAAAAAGACGATCAATCGGCTGATTTTTAATTTTTTTATTCCGGTAAAGTTTGTCTCCGACCACCGGATAACCTAAAGCAAAAAGATGAACCCTTATCTGGTGTGTCCTACCGGTTTTAATTTTTACTTTTAACAGAGAAAAATTTTTAAATTTTTTTATAACTTCATATTCTGTAATAGCTATGCGCCCTTTCCCCGACCCGAGAGGCATGGCGGCAAAACGGCCTGATTTGGCGCGAGCCAAGGGAAATTCTATCTCGCCCTCGTCTTGGCTCATTTTCCCATAAACTAAAACCCTATATTCCTTTTCTACCCGTCTTGATTTAAACTGGGCTGACAAATTTTCAAAAGCCGCCTCATTTTTTGCGACAACAAGCAGGCCCGATGCATTCTTATCCAAACGGTGAACAATGCCCGGCCGCGCCGGATCTGGCCCGACTTTGGCGATGTTCGGATATTTCTCAACCAACCAATCAACCAGGTTCAGCTCGTCTTTTTTTATCTGACTCGCAATCTCAAGCCCGGCCGGTTTATCCAGCACCAGAATATTTTTATCTTCGTAGATAATTTTAGGATTAACCATTCTATTTTTTTGTTCCTAAATATTTTTTTAAAATATCAAGAGCCGCCTTCTTATTATTTTTATTTTTACCCAATTCTCCGGAAAGTTGTGCCTCGCGCAAAACCAAAAGCAGTTCGCCAATTTTCGGTCCGGCAGACAACTCCAAATTTTTCATTATCTCATTCCCGTCTAAAACTGGCGGCGGCAGGCGGTCTCTTTTAACCACGGTTTTTTTTAATTTTTTAATTCTGGCTTTCATCTGCCGGAAATTAGTCAAATCAGGCTGGCCAATTTCAGGAATGGTAGCCATAGCGTCAACAAAAGTCAGTTGCAATAATCCAATCCCAGGAAAATTGGGATTAAAAAAATATTTTTCAATTGTGCTCGGCCTCATCTCATCAATTTTACCCTGGACTAGAAGCATATGTTTGCTAATCATCTTGGCAACCCGCGCCGGAACTACTTTAAGCGGCGAGCCGTCGGGAAAACTATCCAATTTCAGGCGCCGGCAAATCTCTTCTGCGGCTTTGGCTCCTGCCACATCATGACCGTCAAAACGGATTCTATCAGTTCCGTCGCGCTCCGGAGTTTTAATTGTCAGAGGTTTGCCTAGATCATGAAACAACACGGCAAAAACTACTTCGGCTGCCGGTTTTTCCTTGCCGAATTCTTTAATAAAAGATCTTGATTTTAAGTTAGTCAAAGCCATCTTGGTGTGCACCCAAACATCACCCTCGGAATGAAAATTAGATGGTTGAGGACAGCCTTTCATGGAAAAAATTTCCGGAATTAATTCATACAGAGCGCCCGCCTCTTCAAATAAATCAAAAGCTTTAGCCGGTTCGTGCCAAAAAGCCTTAACTATTTCTTTAGCTATCGTTTCGTACGGCACCACCCTTTCCTTTCCACGGCCCGCCCGGCGCTCATCATTGATGTGCTCCATCATTTTTTTCAAAGCCGAAAAAGTTTTTTCTTCAATGTTAAAACCGAGCTGGCAGGCAAAGCGCAAGCCGCGGAGCATTCTTGAATAATCCTCCTTGAACCTGGCCGCCGGTTCGCCCACTGCTCTTAAAATCTTCTTATCAAGATCGCCGAGGCCGCCGAAAGGATCAACTAATTTTTTATTTTTAAAATCCCAGGCCATGGCATTAACCGTAAAATCTC
>CAYZNO010000025.1:0-9607 GCA_964479685.1 uncultured Gammaproteobacteria bacterium | reverse complement strand
TTCCCCGCTGTTTGGGATTTTTTAAAATATCTTCCAGGCTCTGCAATTGGCCGGCGAAATTGACTATTTGTTTTCCGGTCTCATCAAGTTTAGTTAGTTTTTCTGTGACGTCTTTTATGATTTTGCTGCTTTCGCCAAATTGGGTTTGGACCACCCGGTGGCTTTCAGCGAGTTTCGCATCAACTGCCTTGGTGAGTTCGCTGATTTGGTTTTGTAGGAGGACAAGCGATTGGTTGTCGCGACTCCCCTCTTTTAATTCTTTTATTTTTTGGTTTAGGAAATAAAAAATAACGGCTAGGGCGGCAAGGATTATGGTGGCAGCGATAAAAAGATAGGTTTCCATTTTGACTTCTTACGAATTATTTATTAGAATTATAACAGAAAAAGATTTGAGTGACAATGCGAAGTTTTACAATAAAGCAAGGACAGATGCGCGAGACGCACTTTTTTGTTTAAGAATGATAAAAGAAGGAATATTGAGGGAAGGAGTGTCTGGTTGTCGTAATATTTTACGACACTCAATTTTCTTTTAAAATAAATAAAAAAGCAGTAAATATTAGAAGTTGCTATCCCCTGCTCTGGTTAAAAAATTCTTACGTCCCCGTAGCTCAACGGATAGAGCAAACCCGTCCTAAGGGTGAGATGGGGGTTCAATTCCCTCCGGGGGCAATTGGGCATTGTGCGGGGCCCTAAGGGTGAGATGGGAAATTAGGTTCTCAGCCAGAGGCTGATCCGCCTTTGGCGGAAATTCCCTCCGGGGGCAAATAGAAATAATCTTGGGCCTATAGTAAAGTGGTATTATGGCTGCACGGCAGATCTTCATTATAAACAAAATTTATAAAAAATAGGGATTTATTTTTAATATTAAACGTTTTCTCAAGATCAATAATTTGGGCGGACCTGGGCCTATAGTAAAGTGGTATTACGCCGCATTCGCATTGCGGAGGCGGGAGTCCGATTCTCCCTAGGTCCACCCAAATTATTGATAATTAGTCATTGCGGGGGCGGGCTATAAAAGTAGTCCTGCGCCAAATGGCGTATCTCCGCCAAAGGACGGATTTGCCTTGGGCAACGATGTCTAAGGTGGAGATTCTCTCTGGGTTTACTTAAATTATTAACAATAAAAACACCCAAAATAAAGGGTGTTTTTTAAAAATGTTTAGCGCTAAACTTTTTGATGCTAGGCGAAACAAATTTTATAAATATTTATATAGCCAAGATTCCTTTTCCTTCGCAAATTTTTCTCTCCATTTTTCGAATTGTATTTTTTTGTAACCATAAAGACGGCCATCGAGTAGGGGAATAACTTTTTCGGCGATAGTCTTTCTTTTTCTCACAAGAATCATCGCACAGTGCCTATTTTGATGAGTATATTCATGGATGGGTACGTCCAGATCAAGGCCGTCGCGTACCATTTCAATCAATTCTTTATCGCGAATGTGCATTTTAAGTTGAAAGACTGGGATTTCCCGGCCGTTCTGTCTGATCCACATAAAAGAACCCTCGCCAGCTATAAGACCAGCAATAAAATCAAGCGAAGGTGTGTCCGAGAATTTTTTCATATTTGCTAAATTGTCATCGATTATTCTATTATAGCAGAATTTTTTGATTTTAGAGCGGGGGATCCGGATTTTACTGTGGATAAATTATTTATTCAGAAGCGGCGGATAAAATTGTGAAAGAATTGTGGGCAAGAGGGTTGTGATGAAAAGATGATGAGGATATAAAGATGAAGGTGTCTATAATGTCTATATTAATCTTAACATTTAGTTAATACTAATTTACACATTTTAGAAAATGAAGAAATATTAATAAATGCCAGCCTTTGACTTTTTTGAAAAAGCGTGATATAATAATAATGTAATATCATGAAATGAGTAGGGAAATCTTTTAACGTTTCCTTAATCATTTGTACTCACAATTAAAGAGCCAGTGGCAGACCGGAGAATAAGGTTTCTTTCCCAAATAGTACCCAAATTGTACCCAAGTACCCAAGTACCCATTGCGCCCGCGCCAATTGCGCGGGAGGCGTACATCATCTACCTTTATTTGGCAAAATGAGATAAATGAGATAAAATAGAGGTGGGCGTACCCTTGGAACAGGAACCTTAGTCTTAGGAGGCTTTGCCCAACACGAAAGTGATCAAAAGGATTTATGAAATTATTCATAAAAATATTTACCGTCACTCTGATTTTTATTTGTATTGGTTGTATATCTGGGGTTCAAGATAGCCGGGCCTACATGAGTTCGCCGAACTACATCAACTGGATGGATTCTTTGAACATAGGCGGCGAGGAAAGTTCTTCTTCAACCAACTACCGTCTGCAGGATACTTTCGGCGAGATTGGGACCGGACCGATCGGAAGCACTAATTATCAGGGGTTGATCGGTTTTCGCCAGTCTGAGGCAGATCCGATGTTCACTTTTTCTCTTTCCAAAAATTCAATTGATTTCGGGACGCTGACCGTTGGTTCGGTATTCACGGATAACGTCACTGTCACGACTTCAACCAATGCCGACGGGGGATACTTTACGACCATTGTCGAGGACGGCGAGTTCCGGACATTCGGCGACTACATCAACGACGTGACCGACGGAACAGTCTCGGCCGGCAGCGAAGAATACGGCGTCAGGACTTCGGGGACAAGCGGCCAGATGAACGGAGCCGACACGGCGATTCTTTCCACTGTCCAGGAAGTTGCCGATTACGCGAGCTGGATAGACGGAGACGCGGTAACGGTTGATTTCAAAGTTTCCATCACGCCGACAACCGCGGCCGGATATTACGAACATATAGTCACTTTCATTTCAACGGGAAGATTTTAAGATCGTGGAAATCGTAGAAGTTGATTGATGTGGAAAACAACGCGGAAAAATGTAGAGAATTGCAAAATAAAAATTTGATTTTAAATTTTTAAGCGATAATAATAAATTATTATTATGCAAAAAATTATGCAAAAAAAGATTTTTCAGACTATTATAAAAATTTCGCTCGCGAGTTTTGTTCTGGCAATGTCGTTTCAAGTTATGGGAATCGACGCGGCAGGCGGCGGTTCTTTGGCGCTGGTTAAAGATATTATGAACCGGTTGAATGAAAATCGGACCTCGGGCACCGAACACATTGTTCTTTTTACGACAACGAACGCCGTCACCGGCGGGGCGGACACGAACAAAGTGTTTATAAGTTTTCCCGATGCCGAAGATGCGACTTGGTGTGATACGGCCGGTGTCTTGCTTGTCGCTGGCGACACATCAGAGGGTGCTACAGCTCTGCCCTCCACATCCGGGCTTGAAGCGAATTGCACTCAGGGCGGAGTTGGCACGGGGGATCTTATCTCGATCACCAAAGTTGATAATCTTGCTGCCGGAACAAAATACGGCGTGAAAATATTGGATAATGTCGGATTGCTTGGCACGCCGGGGGCGGGCAGCGATAAAAAGGTCACGGTCTTTACCAATAACGGTTTTGCCACAGTTGACACCGGCTCTTTGGCTCTTTCAATTGTTGCTAACGACCAAGTTACCGTTACGGCCAACGTTGATCCGACTTTTACCTTCGCGATTTACAGGCCGGGAACGACTACGCCGACCTCGTATTGCTGGAGCGCGGGCAACACCGTCCAGGGTTTTGGCACAATCTCTCCGGCGAGCGCTAATGTCGATACTTGCGAATACGATATTTATACCAATACAAACGCGAGTAGCGGATACGTAACAACTTTGGTTGCTATTGACGATGGAAGCGGGGGAAACGGCAGATATGCCTTAAATAATGATGCGATGCCTACCAATTTTTTCGATCCGGAGGACGGCGATAACGCGGTAGTCGGCAGTCAAACAATTGCCAGCGAATACGGGATTGGTTCCTCAGAGGCGGAATTTATATTTCTCTTTCCTCCGCCCTACCCGGTGCCGGTTGAGACAACCTGCGATGAGGATGCCTCGGTTGACGCGAGAAGCCTTTACGACGCAACCGGCGTAACCCCGGTTTTAACCTTAGTCGCTTACCACGGAACTTCGGGAGCGGAAACAAATACCGTTTGTCACGCGGCCGCGGCCGGAGTTACCACGCCGTCAGCCGGAAATTACACCCAGACAGTAACTATAATTTCCACAGGAAGGTTCTAGCGTGCAACGTGAAACTTGTAGCGTATAGCGTGTAACGGGGTGCGAGTCGGGCTACAAGTTACAAAAACGAAAATTCGACGATACTGATGAGTTCTTGATTGTCATTGCGAGGAGCGAATGAAATGAGCGACGCGGCAATCCCATGGATTGTGAGATTGCTTCGCTTCGCTCGCAATGACAGATGGTTGAGAGTTCACCAGTCTCGTGGAAATTCACCCCCACACTTACCGGGTTATGTTCTACGTTTATGTAATCAGAAGTCGGAAAGATAATCTGCTCTACGCAGGTTCGACTAATGATCTTAAAAAACGTTTGGCAGAACACAATGCTGGAAAAGTGTACTCGACAAAAAGAAGAATCCCGCTCGAACTGATTTACTACGAAGCCTACAAGTCGGAGAAGGATGCCAGGCATCGTGAGAAAAATCTGAAACTGAGGTCGAACGCGCTGTACCAACTCAAGACGAGAATAAAAGATTCTCTTGAGGCTCGGTAAGTGTGGGGGTAAATAAATCTAATTAATACACAATCCTGGCTTTTTGATGAACAAGCCAGCCAACTCTTGCTCGTCTTGCTTCAAAACCAAAGCAGGGAAGAGAGAGCGAAAGGTCGATGGCCCTTCTTCATTGCCGTGTCTGCCAAAATAGCGGCACGCGTAAAGCCCGGATTACAGTAAACGGAAAGCAAATTAAAACACTACGTAAGTTTTCATTGGCTTTCCACAAACGTCTTTGCGAGACAAATAATAAATTATTCTTCGAGCGACCCCGCTTTAGCGGGGGAGTCGAGAAGCCAAGGAACGGTTCTCGACGCTCCGCCAAAGGCGGATTGCTCGAACAGTAATGATTTTTATTTCGCAATGACGAGAAATGATTCTTAAAAACACTTATGAAAAATAAAAAATTATTCAATGCCATTGTTAAAATCTCGCTTTTAAGCACGATTTTAGCAATGTCATTCCAAGTTCTTCCGACCAACGCCGCGGCGTTGCTCAGTATGTCAGATACAATGAGCAGATTAATGACGGGCATTGCCTCGGATCATGCAATCAAATTTACAACTCCGACGGGAGCAGCCGAGGGCGATACAATTATCCTTACCTTCTCTGCAGATTTTGTTATGGGCGCGGTTGACTACACCGATATTGAAGTAAAGGATGACACGGCTTCTTTGACCGATGCAGCAGATTGTACTGGCACTGAAAAGGCGGGGATTGCCGTAGGTGCTAATGCAATCACTATTACTATCTGTGCAGGCGATGGCGGTGCGATAAATGCCAACAGTGTGGTTGATGTTTTAGTTGGTCTTAACGCTTCAGGCGGCAACGCTCAGGTGACAAACGGGGCGGCTGACGATGACGATACCATTGCTATCGGCGGAACTTTTGGCGACACTGGAACAATTACGGTTGATATTGTTGCCAACGACCAGGTTGTTATCACCGCCACCATTGACCCGACTTTTACTTTCACGATTTCTTCAAACTCCTGCGCTTTGGGAACTTTGACCGTCGGTTCAGTAGCGACTTGCAATTATTATGTTGCGGTTGGCACCAATGCGACCGGCGGAGCTGTTATCACTGTTCAGGATATTGATGATGGTGATGGAACAACAGGTCTTGATAAAGACGGGGCTCCGTCAGAAGCGATTAACGCAATTGCCGAAAATTCCACGGTGACAGCCGGCACAGAGGGATACGGTGTTGCCATAGCAGGTGGAACGGCCTGGACGGAAGTCGGCGATTTTAATGACGATGATACCCCCCTTCCGACTGCCATTACCACTTTGGTAAGCACGGCTGCTCCAGTAGAAGATACTGTTGCCAATCGAACTACTGTTACCCATCGCGCAGCTATCGACTCCATGACTGAAGCCGGAACTTATTCTCAGACTTTGAGATATATTGCTACCGGCACCTTCTAAACATTAACCAAAAGAGATTTATTGTTTGCCGTTTCGGGCAAAAATAAATTTCAAATCAAAACCTGAAAAATTTCAGGAGGAAACTATGAAAAAAGCATTTACGATTGTTGCGCTCGCTGCTTTGGTTCTTGGACTCGCGCCTCTTGGAGCTTCAGCTTTAACCATTTCCCCGCCTTTGATGGAATTTGACGCCAGGCCGGGAGATTCATTGGTTGATGTGGTGAAGCTCTATAACGAGACGCAGGAACAATTGACCTTGACAGCCAGCGTGCAGAATTTTAGAGCCATGGGCGAAACCGGCACGCCGGAATTTGTTGAAGGCGCGGCCGGACTCGCTTCTTGGATCAAGGTTGACGAAACAACTGTCACCTTGGCTCCGGGAGAGAGAAAGAGCGTTCTCTTCACCGTTAATGTTCCGGGCGACGCTGAACCGGGCGGCCATTTTGCCGGCATCCTTTGGGGAACCGGCGGAGCCGCGGCTGAGGGAACTTCCTCGGTCGGCTTGGTTGCCAAAACCGGAACTTTGGTCTTGGTAAGAGTCGCCGGACAAGTTCGGGAAATGGGACGCGTCGTGGAATTTTCGACCGACAAGGCGTCTTACGACTACCTGCCGGCCAATTTCGCGATCCGCTTTGAGAACACCGGCAATGTCCATCTGAAACCGGCCGGAATGATTGAGGTCAAAAACATGTGGGGTACCAAAGTCGCTTCCATGATGGTGAACGAAGACCTCGCCAACGTTCTTCCGGATTCAATCAGAAAGTTTGACGCGAAATGGCAGAAGACAGAGAGTCTTCCCGGCGCTTCAGAATGGCAAAAGGAAAGAGAGAATTTTGCCTGGGGCAAATTCACCGCCACCGTTGTCATGAACTACGGCGTCGGTGGCCAGACGGTAACAGCCCGGACTTCTTTCTGGGTCTTCCCGTGGCGCGTTACTCTTTTCTATGTCGTCTTGATCGTCCTTGTCCTCTTGATACTCGTCCAGGGTATTAAGTCATACAACAAGTGGCTCTTGAAGAAATACGGAAAAGTCGCGTAATAGATTTAACAGATTCGTCTTCGAGGGTTTCTCCGCAGGGAGGACCCTCGTGACGAGAATGTTAGAAAGATTGAAAAGTTTCAATCTTTAATTTCCAATTTTCAAGTAAGTTTCAAAATATAAGTTTCATTTAGCGCCTTAATTATGAGTTACGATTTGGAGGAAAGGACAGCTAAATTTGGTGAGAATGTTATTGATTTCGTAAAAGCGGCGAAAAGAGACCGGCTGAGCGAACCGCTCTTGGTGCAGCTTGTCAGGTCAAGCACGAGTGTTGGTGCGAATTATTGTGAAGCAATCGGCGGCAGTTCGAAAAAAGATTTCAGAAATAAAATATTTATTTGCAAGAAAGAAATTCAGGAAACTAAACATTGGCTCCGGATGATCGCTAAGATGATTCCGGAAAGTACGGAAAGTTCAAGAGTTTTGTGGAAAGAAGCCCAAGAACTAACCCTGATTTTTACCAAGGCGTTATCAACATTGGAAGCCAAAGAAATGGAAATTGAAAATTAGTTCTTAATTGAAAACTGAAAATTGGAAATTGAAAATTAGGGAGCGGGGATTGCCGGGAGGTTAGAAGTTGTGGTTTTGAGATTTGAGTTTTGAAATTTGAGATATAGTCAAAATGCATGGCAAAGATTTTAAAAAACAAACTGCTTGTTTTTCTTGTAGCGAGCCTTGCCATCGCTAGTCTTTTTACCGTTATTCATGAAGTGCGCGCCGGACTCCTGATTAATCCATCAGACACGATGAGCCGGCTCCGAATTTCAACTCCGGCCAACCATGAAATTTCTTTCCGGCTGACTCTGGCGACAAATGTCACGGAAAACGAAACGATTGAGATCGCTTTTTCCACGGGTTTTGCCGCGAATTTAGATGGGATTGATTGCGAAGACATCGATTTACTGGACGATCTGGCGCAATTAAACCTGAACAATGTGGCCGGCGGATGCGGAGCGACCGCGACCCTTTGGGGAGCGAGCGTGGCCGGCGGAAAACTGACCCTGACGGCCCCTTCAAATGTTGCAACATACATTGCCGGCAGTTCAGACGTGATTGTCAGAATCGGGACGAACGCGACACACGGCGCGACAGGCGATACGCAGATTATAAATCCGGCGATACCCGGAAGTTACGTTATCAATATCGGAGGGACTTTCGGCGACGCGAAGGGTTTAGCCGTGGCGATTTTAGCCAACGAGCAGGTCGGAGTAACAGCAAGAGTCGGGGGCGGGGGAATTTTGCCGCCGCCCATCTGCAGTAATCCGCCGATTATTTACAACTTGCGCGTTACTGACATCACCCAGACCTCGGCGGTGGTCAGGTGGGAAACCGATGTTATTTCCACAAGTGAAGTAAATTATGGGCTGACCACGGCTTATGGATCATACGCGCCCGGCCCGGCTTTCGTGACGAGTCACAACGTTCTTTTGACCGGTTTGACTTTTGACACGCTTTACCACTTCAGTGTTTCTTCAACAAATATCTGCGGACTTTTTAATACTTCAGTCGACCAGACTTTCCGGACGCTTGGCGTGCCAGACATCATTCCGCCGGATGTCATGAATGTCCGGTGTGAAAACATCACTCTAAATTCCTTTGACGTTCTTTGGAGCACGAACGAAATAGCTGATTCGAGAGTGAATTACGGGGAAACTTTTTCTTACGAATTGGGCGCGGTTGACGATTCAAACTTGGTTCTCTATCACAGTATTCCGCTTGCCGGTTTGCTTCCTGATACAGAGTACCATTACGAAACAAGGTCAATTGACGCGTTCGGCAATTTGACCGTGAGCGGAGACCATACTTGTCGGACACTTGAAGAACCGCTCTGCGTTGTTGAATGCGAACGGGCCGGCTACTACGACGTTTACATTATTAATTTAATGCCCGGGTTAGAGGAGCGGCATTCAACAAGCCCGACCTGGAGCCGGAGAACCGATCTCGGGCCGGATCTCGTAAGATTTGATTTTGAAGACCGCGGACAAGATTGGGACTACAACGATTTTTCAGTCGAGATGAACACGGCGGCCTGCGACAATGTAATAATAAAAGGATTATCATATAACGCCGACTGGGAGCACGAAGTGAGATTGCGGTTGAGCTATGACGGAGTGGTTAAAGACGACATTTTGCTCTGGCAGCATTCGAGCGAGGCGGTCGGCCAGACAAAAGTCATCAATGTAAGAAGTTTTACCAGTTTGTGTGAGTCTGACGTGACGCCGCCGACAATTTTTGATCTACAGATAACCCATTTAGGGGAAAGTACGGCGGAAATATTTTGGCGGACCGACGAGCCGGCTACTTCCGTCTTAGAGTGGGGGCTGACCGACTCTTATGAACTTGGCACTATTACAATCGACGATTTGACGATTGGACACACGATTTTTCTGACCGGGCTTGACCCCGACACAGTGTATCACTTTCGGGTGATCTCGGCCGATGATTCGGGAAATTCCACGACTTCCGACGACCATATTTTCCAGACGCGGGCCGACACGACGCCGCCGATGAACATCA
>CAYZNO010000024.1:0-9720 GCA_964479685.1 uncultured Gammaproteobacteria bacterium | reverse complement strand
CGGCGACAAGCCGGCCGACGAGGTCGATCTGCCCGAGGACCGGGTCGACTGGTCCGACTGGCGGACGATCCGTTGGGTCGAGACCGACAAGGCCCGCCGCCACGGTGGCCGGGCGGGAAACCGTCAACTCACCGACATCCCGCCGTCCAAAATCATCGTGGTGAGGGAAGGGTTCGACGGACTCCACTCTTGGAAGCGTCAGACCCCGGCCCGCCGTCAGTGGGCCAGACATCTCAGGAAGTCGTGGGGGCGGGGAAGGAAGGTGGAGGCAGCATGAAGGCATTCTGCGGAAAGTGTCAGAGGTGGGGCGAGGTTCATTTCGAACCGTACGACAGGTACGGCCGGGGCGAGATCCGCGGCTTCGCCGCCTGCTGCGGAGCAGTGGTGGCTGTGAAGCCCGCCGTTCCGCCGCCGCCCGTCTGCGTCCACGAGCCGGCCGAGAAACCGGGGCTCAAGATCACCGACCGGCGCAGCGCCATGGCCGACGTCAAGTCCGGCGGCGACCACCTGCCCTGATTTCTTCATTTCGTCATTGCGAGGAGCAAAGCGACGAAGCAATCTCATAACAGTGGGTTTGCTTCGCTCCCTGCGGTCGCTCGCAATGACAACCTTGGAGCAAGCAGTCCGAGCAATTCGGACTATGTTCACCAAGCGAAGCAATTCGCAAAGTGACATACGCTTGCTCCAAATCCCTTCCGTGGAAAATAATGAAAATTATTTTTCAAAGAAGGGATTAAAAATTATTTTAGCCATTTTACGGCTAACCAAATCCCGCGCAAGGGCACCGCCAACTGGCGGTGTTTTTGTTTATGGTAATATGCTATAATAGTCCAATATTAATTTAACATTTTTATGAAGAGAAAAAATTTGCAGAAAATTTTTTGGATTATTATTTCAGGGATTGTTATTTTTTCCATGATTATCTGGACAATTGGGCCGATGTTGTATTAGTGATCATGAGGAGGATTTATAACCTGAAAAGCCAAAAGATTGTTAGGAAAAATCTTCGCAACAATATGACGCCTGCGGAGGTTATGATTTGGTCTAAACTGAAGGGGAAGCAGTTGCTGGGTTATAAGTTTCGGCGCCAGCACGGCGTCGGGAAATATATAGTTGATTTTTATTGCGCGGAGTTAAAACTTATCGTTGAGATAGACGGAGATGTGCATGGATTCAGTGCCCAAATCAAAAAAGATAAAGAAAGGCAGAAATATTTGGAAAATTTGAATTTTATTGTTAAAAGGTATCAGAACGATGATGTACTTCTAAATTTAAACGGAGTCGCGGATGATTTATATCGTTTTTGCCAAAACAGAACCACCCCATGCCCCTCCTTGGAAAGGAGGGGATTAAGGGGAGGTTGATTTTTATGAAGTGGAAAATCGCCGAGCCAATCAGCGAGGAATTTAGAAATAAATTTCCGGAAATCGATCCGGTCGTTTTGCAGTTGCTTGCCAACCGGGGAATAAAAAATCAGGAACAGATTGATGAATTTTTGTATCCGGATTACGGGCAGGATATTCACGACCCGTTTTTATTTTTGGATATGGAAAAAGCGGTGGAGCGGATTTTCCGGGCGGTAGAGAAAGGGGAAAAAATCGTGGTCCACGGAGATTATGACGCTGACGGAGTTTGTTCGGCATTAATTGTGGTGAGCACGCTTGAAGCGCTTGGCGCCAAAGTTGAAGTTTATTTGCCGCATCGTGAATTGGAAGGTTATGGCCTCAACATGCAGACAGTTGAAGAGTTGGGGAAAAGAGGAACAAATCTTATTATTACAACAGATTGCGGCATCAGCAACCGCGAAGAAATAAAAAGAGCGGCTGAGCTCGGGATGGAAATTATTATTACCGACCACCACGCCGAACCGCCGAATTTGCCGGAGGAAGCTTTCGCGATTATCAATCCGCATCTGGCGCGGGAAAAATATCCGTTTTGGGAATTATCGGGGGCCGGAGTCGCTTTTAAATTCGTCCAAGGAATATTGAGAAGAATTAAGAATCAAAAACCAAGAATTGAGTTTAGGGAAGATTTGGAAGGGTTTGAAAAGTGGCTCCTGGACTTGGTGGCCATTGCCACTATCGCCGATATCATGCCGCTTCTGGGAGAAAATCGGACGATCGTGAAATACGGGCTTTTGGTTTTGAATAAAACCCGGCGGTTGGGCTTGAAAAAATTAATCGATTCGCTCGGGTTGAACAAGGCAAAATTGTTAGATGCACGTAACGTGGCTTTTCAGATCGGACCGAGATTAAATGCGGCAGGGAGGATTGACCATGCCAATCAGGCGTATGAACTCTTAAAGACAACAGATGAAAGTAAAGTTGATAAATTAGTGGCGGCCTTGAATAAAACCAACGACGACCGACAGACGTTTTCCGAGCAGGTAACGGCCGAAGTTAAAGAAAAAATCGGCGAGGTCGGCGATGAGAAAGTTTTGTTCGCCTTGGGCGAAGGATGGCCGCTTGGCATTGTCGGGCTTGTCGCCGGAAAGATTGCCGAAAGTTTTTGGCGTCCGACTTTTGTCATGACCGAGCGTGACGGGAAAATTATGGGTTCAGGTCGGAGTATCCCGGATTTTGACATAACCGCGAGTCTCCGCGAGACAAAAGAATTTTTGTCCCATTACGGCGGACACGCCGGAGCCTGCGGATTTACTTTACGGGATAAAAAAAATTACAGAAAATTTAAAAAGGCGATTGAGGCAGTGGCGGAAAAGCAACTGGCCGGAGTCGAACTTCTTCCGACTCTTGAAATTGATGCGGAAGTAAGGTTGGAAAAAATAAACTGGGAGTTGTTTGAACTTTTAGAAAAATTTTCTCCGTTTGGAAAAGACAACGAACGGCCAAGATACCTGGCCCGCGGACTCCGGGTTGAAAGTTTTGAGGGAGTGGGTAATAATGGAAATCATCTGAGGATTCATCTGAGCCAGGGAAATGGCTTGAGCAAAAAATTTATTGGTTTTTGTTTTGGCGACTGGTGCCAAAAATTAAAAGCGGGGGACAAAGTTGACGTAGTTTTTGAGGTTGATGTTAATGAGTGGAATGGCAATCGAGAACTTCAAATGAAAATTGTAGATTTAAAGCATAGCGAATAATTTTTATGAAATACGATAAGCTGCAAATTTATACGGATGGTGGAGCTCGCGGGAATCCCGGGCCGGCGGGGATAGGGGTAGTTATCTGGTCCGGTAACAATCTGGTTGGCAGGCATAAAAATTATATTGGTGAGGCGACAAATAATCAGGCCGAATATAAGGCGGTAATTTTGGCTCTCGAAGAAGCAAAAAAACTTGGTGTCAAAGAGCTTGAATTTTTTCTCGACAGCGAGCTTGTCGTGAAACAGATTAACCGCGAATACAAAGTCAAAGATAAGGATTTAGCGCCGCTTTTTGTCCAAGTTTGGAATTTAAGCATGGGTTTTAAAAAAGTTATTTTCAAACATATCCCGCGCGAAAAAAATAAGGAAGCGGATAAATTAGTTAACGAAGCGATTGACAGCAGGACGGCATAGAAGTTTTGTGCTATAATTAGGGCATGAAACAGGCAAGAAAATTTCTTGGTAAAAAAGTTTTTAGATTAGCGCTGGTTTTATTTTTTATTTTTATGATCGGCGCTTTTTTATTGATAAAAGAAAGGATTCAGGAGGTAAAGGCCGGGGAAGATGATAATGTTGGCGGCTGGGCTTGGTCGGAAAATTTCGGCTGGTTTTCGGGGAATTGTTCTAATTTAGGAGTTTGTCCAGGGGCAGGTTTGCCAATTGATTACGGATTGAATGTTGACGAGAGCGGCTGGGTTAACGGTTATCTTTGGTCAGAGCATCTGGGCTGGGTTCAGTTCGGAAATGGCCTCTCCGGAATGCCCGCGCCGGCAGATCAGGCGCGTTATGACAAGGCAAGCGATAAAGTTTCCGGCTGGGCAAAAGTTCTTGCTCTTGGTGATGACGGATGGTTGAAGTTGCGCGGTAATATTGTCGCGGCCGGGGGCGGACCCTATAGACAATGTTCTGACTGCGAAGATGTTTTGGATGGCGAGGGAAATCCGATCGATGTCGCCTGTCAGATTTGTTTTGGATCAGAAGCCTACGGCGGAAGCGGAAAAATTTGTAATAATTGTTCCGGATGCGTCCGCGGGGCGGAAACCCAGTGCGGAACGTGCACCGATTGCAACGCTTACGGCGTGGCTATAGACGGACAGAGTGGCAGAATGGTCGGCTGGGCCTGGAATGGAAATTCCGATCCGGCAGTCGGGGCTGGTTGGATAAATTTTTCTCCAACCGCCGCCGGACTTGGTCTTGCCGCGCCATGGCTTGAAACAATTTACGGGGAAATTTACGGCAAGCCATTTGTCCGTTCGCCGTCCGCTTTCGTGGAAGTACTCGGTAAATACAATGCGACTTACTGCGTCCTTACAACCGGCCAGATAACCCATTTTACAAGCAAAGAAGGATGCCTCGTTACGCCGTTTGAAAGTTTTGATTTTCCTAAAACCAGCAATTTATATACTAATGTTTTTGGCAAAGTTGACTTGGCTGGAATTTTAGCCGGGAAATACGGAACAGTGGAAAATATTGGCGATGAAAATGGGATCCAAAGCGTTTTGGCCGGAAAAGTTTATTTTAGTGATGGCGATTTAACAATCACAGGCAAAACTTTCAATAACGGCACGGGTAGTCAAAACGGCGCCGGATTAATCGTGGTCCGCGGAGATTTGAATATTAATGGAGCAATCGCTTATCAAAATGCTGGCGTGCTTAATTTAAAGAATTTGGCTTCGGTTGGTTGGCTGGTTGTGAAACGTGATGACGGAACTGGCGGGAATATTGTTATTAATCAAAATGTTGAAAAAATAGTCGGGGCGTTTTATGCGGAAAACGAAGTGACAACGGGAACGACTTACGACTGGCGGACCGATAAACCATTGACCGTACGCGGCTTAATTTTGGCCCGTGAATTCGATTTCCAGCGTCTTTATCAGTCGGCCCAGCGCGGTTCGGAACAAGTTACCTACGACGGTCGTGTGCTCGCCAACACGCCGCCCGGAATGGCCGATTTAGTCCGCGCCTTGCCGACTTGGCGCGAGGCGGCTCCGTAAGTCAAAATAACAATAAAACAAGATAATAAGACAATAAATTGTTATTTTGCTATTTTACTTTTTTGTTATCTTGAAGTGTGCTATAATAATATAAATCATTTATCTATAGTTGATAACATATGACCAAAAGTTATCTTGGCGTTGATCTTGGGGCGACGAGCATTAAAATTGTGGAATTAAAAGAAGAAGCGGGTAGACCCCGGCTTCTGACATATGGTTATACCGAGCAGATGGCCGGTTATCCGGAAAAAGAATTTACCGATACGCCGGAACGGTCGGTTGATCTCATAAAACAAGTTTGTGTTAAAGCCAAAACCGTTTCAAAGCAAGCGGTAGCCGCACTGCCATCCGCCTCCGTTTTTAGTTCAGTTATAAATATCCCGGCCGCGCCAGGCAAAGATCTAGCCGCTGCGGTCCAGTGGGAAGCTAAAAAAATTATTCCGCTGCCGCTTGAGGAAATGATTTTAGACTGGAAAGTTTTGACCCAGGAAGGCGAGAACGGCGTAACGCCGGGTGCGCCGGCTGCTGAGCCGACCGCTCCTACGGCAGTGAAGACAACCCAGGTGCTTTTGACCGCTGCCGCGAAAACAATGGTAAAAAAATATTTAGATATTTTCAAAGGAGCCGGCTTGAGCCTTGTCAGTCTTGAAACGGAAACTTTCGCTCTGGTCAGATCTTTAATCGGCATTGACAAGTCAACCGTTGTCCTTGTTGATATGGGCGCGGCGAGCACGACGATTTCCATTATTGACAATGGAGTGCCGTATCTCAACCGGTCTTTGAATATCGGCGGACTTACAATTACGAAGGAAATCGCCGCAAGCCTGGGCATTGATATTAATCAGGCTGAACAGATGAAATATGATGTCGGAATGACCGGAGCCGGAGTCGGTCAGGGCGGAGTACCAAAAATTGTCGAACGCGGGCTTTCAATGCTTTTAAACGAAATAAAATATTGCTCCAACATTTATCAAAGCCAGGAGGGGATAAAAGGACGCCGCATAGAAAAAGTCGTTTTAACCGGCGGCGGATCGCTCTTGCCGAATTTTGCCGACTATTTATCTACGGCTTTAAACACGAGAGTTTTTATAGGCAGTCCTTGGGCAAGAGTCATTTATCCCGAAGAACTTAGACCAATACTTGATCAAATCGGACCTAAATTTTCCGTGGCTATTGGATTGGCCATGAGGGAATTGGAATGAAGAAGACGCCCCGCCAGAAACCTTTGACGAAAAATTTTCTCAGAAAATTTTTCTATCAGACAAAACGGGGCTACAATTAAAAAGTTTTTTGTTCTAGAAAACTGTTATTAATAACTTAAACAGATTTCTAACGGGGTATGCCTAACGGCGAAAAAAATAACGGGAAAAAAGAAATTGAATTGCTTCCGGAAGAATTAAGAAGGCCCGAAGAGAGAAGAAGGAGGAGGGAGGAAAAACCAGAAGTCAAATTATTTGTTCCGTCGATTGAACCTAAACCTGTAAAGCCAAGCTTTATTGGGAAATTTTTTGGTGAAAAAAAAACGTTAAAACCGACAGAAAAACCAAAAGAGAATGTGCCGGAATATTTATCGGTTTTCGGCATACAAAAAGAAGCAAGAAGACCTCCTCCTCCGCCCCCGCCGAAACCAATACCTCCTCCGCCCCCGCCGAAACCAATACCACCTCCGCCCCCGCCGCGACCCGTTCCGCCGCCGAAAACTTCAAAGCAGCCGGCTGTCGGAAAAGGATTTTCGGAGCCGAGGAGTAAAATCGGAATTACATTGATTCCCGAAGAAAAAATTTCTCCGGAAGAAGCGGCAAGACCAAAACAAAAAGCGGTTTTGATGGCCATTATAGTACTATTAGTTTTAATTTTAGGCGGTGCTTTCGGAGTTTTGAAATGGTATCAAAATAAAATCAGAGCCGACATCGAAAAAATTGACAGGGACATTGCCTTGATTGAGAAACAAATCAAAGATCTTGACAGTGAGAAAAAACAGGCGGAGATTCTTCAGAAACAATTTAAGGTTGCCGCAAAATTACTTGGCGAGCATGTCTATTGGAGCGGCATCTGCGCGTTTTTGGAAAAAAATACCGTCTCTGATGTATATTTTAAAAATTTTGTCGGCGGGAGCGATGGGCAGATCGTAATGTCGGCAGTGGCGAAAAGCTATCGGGCGGTTGCCGAGCAGATTTTGGCTTTCCGCGCCGTGGAAGAAATAGAAAAGGTTTTCATAACCAGCGCTACGGCAAGTGTTTCGCCGACCGGAGAGACCGCGGAAGTAAATTTTGAAGCCAAAATTAAATTAAAGCAAGAAATATTTCTAAAGTAATATTATGGCCGAGAAACAGGAAAGTAAAAAAGAAGAAAAAGCAAAAGAGAGATCCTCACTAATTTTGTTTATTTCTCTGGCAATAGTTGTTTTTGCCGCTTTGGGCTATTTTTTTGTCTGGCCAGAGTACGAAAAGATCACAGATCTTACTAACAAGGCTGAGGAGCAAAATTTGGTTTTAGAAAATGAAAACAACACTTTAGCGAGCGTGAAAAAATTAATAGCCAATTATAACGGTATAAGCCAGAATGACAGAGAAAAAATTGCTTCGATTCTGCCGGAAACGGTTGATGAACCCGGCCTTTTTGTTCTTTTTGAAACTTTGGCGTTAAAAAATAAAATGGCGCTCTTGGCGTTCGATATAAGCGAGAAAGAAGCGTCGGCAGATTTGAAAAATTTAGGGATAAAGGAGATTGATATTTCCGTGAATCTTACGGGCGGAGAATACGGAGATTTTAAAAATTTGTTGGGAGATTTGGAATCAAACCTGCGCCTGATGGATATCGTGGCCATAAATTACACTCCAGATCCGTCTTCTCTGGCTTTGAACATAAAAACCTATCGCCTTGATACCTTGCCCGGCAAGAAATAAATCAGGGTTTTTTATGAATAAAAAAATTATTTATTTTGTAGTGGCGGCGGCGATCTTCGGGATTGGCGGTTATTTTTTGTACGTAAATCTCGCCGCGGAGGAAGAAGCGCCGTCAGTAGTTTCCTCTAAAATAGTTGCTACGGATTTTGCGACTAAAATTTTTTCTGATGAAAAATTTTCAAAACTTGAAAGCAATATAGATTTACCTATAAAGGTCAGTCAAAAGGGGAAGACTAACCCTTTTATGAAGTTTTAATTATGGCTAGCCAATTGATAGACCTTTTGTTAGAAGAAAAACTTATTGAGGCGGAAACGGCGGAGGCGATTCTCACGGAGAGCAAAAAAACCGGAAAGAGCGTCGAAGCGATTATTGAAGAGTCCGGCGCCGTTGAAGAAGAAAAATTGGCCGAATCAAGGGGCCGGATTTTTAATTTGCCTTACGTAAACCTTGTCGGACGGGATATCAAATTTGATGATCTGAACATCATTCCTAAAGATGTCGCGGAAAATAATCGTGTTATATCTTTTGAAAGAGCCGACGGAGAAGTGAGTATCGGAATCGTCGATCCGAAAAATATCGCCGCCATGGAGTCGTTGCAATTTTTGGCCAGGGAAAAAAATTTTTCCATAAAATATTTCGTAATATCCGAGACGAGTTTCAAAGACGCCCTGAAAAAATATGAGATTTTAAAAAAGGAAGTGGAAAAAGTTTTGGAAATCGCCAAGGAAAGATTTGTCCCGGAGGAGAAAGCGATGGAAGAAGTCCCGGCGGGGGAAATTGAGGAGATAATAAAAAAAGCGCCGGTTTCCAAAATGGTCGGCATGATAATGAAATACGCCGTTGACAATAAGGCTTCGGACATTCATATTGAGCCGGGTTTTAAGGAGTCAAGGGTCCGCTACCGGATTGACGGCGTGCTGCGCGGCCGGCTGGCTCTTCCTGCCTACATACACGCGGCGGTCGTCGCGCGCATAAAGGTTTTGGCAAATTTGAAACTCGATGAAACGAGAATCCCCCAAGACGGAAGAATCCGCCAACTAATTAACGGGAAAAATGTTGATTTTCGTATTTCAACTCTGCCGCTCATGGACCAGGAAAAAGTCGTTATGAGGGTGCTTGAAACGGCGAGTCGGGCCGCGTCGCTCGAAAATCTTGGTTTCCGCGGCCGGGCCGTCGAGGTTATCGCGCGGGAAATTAAAAAACCGCACGGCCTTCTGCTTGTTACCGGGCCGACCGGCTCGGGCAAATCAACGACTCTCTATACCGCCTTGAGTATGGTTAACCGCGAAGGAGCCAATATAGTAACGCTTGAGGATCCGGTAGAATATTACATCGAAGGAGTAAATCAGTCGCAGATAAGGCCGGAAATAGGTTTTACTTTCGCCGCTGGCCTCCGGGCGCTTCTCCGCCAGGATCCGAATATCATCATGGTTGGCGAAATCCGCGACGGAGAGACGGCTGAACTTGCCATTCATGCCGCCCTTACCGGCCATTTGATTTTTTCCACTTTGCATACCAACGACGCGGCCGGGGCAATCCCGCGTTTGATCGATATGAAAGTCGAGCCGTTTCTGCTTTCCTCGACGTTAAACGCTATCGTTGCTCAGCGCTTGGTAAGAAAAATTTGTCCTTATTGCAAGGAACAGATAGAAGCGCCACCGGAAATCGTTGTCGATTTTGAAAAAGAGTTGGTAGCCGTCCCGAAAAAGTTTTTACCAAA